>NZ_JAXRUU010000095.1:0-7040 GCF_034497445.1 Halorubrum sp. AD140 | reverse complement strand
GTACGTGACGCTCTCGTGGTTCTTCCGAGCGGTGCTGGGTCTCGACGCGCACGAACGCCAGGCGATGCGTATGGCGGACCTCGTCAGCCCGGTGGTCGCCGACCGACTCGCCGAGACGCTCGCGTCGACCGAGGAGATTCGCGAAGGAACGGAAACGGTCCCGTCCGACGGCGAGTGAGCGCGTCCGCTGGCCTACCGGAACCAGAATCGTTTTATTTTAGGTTGGCCTAATTCATCATATGCCAACGGGTGTTCAGTCCGAGGAGGGTCGGCGGGGCGGCTCTTCTTCCGCGGGTCGGCCGGAGCTCTGTGTCTGCGAGAGCGCTCCCGGCACGGCCGTCTTCATCGAGTCCGGGAACTGCGACGGGTGGATCGCGATCGCCGATCCGGTCGAGGTGACTCGCTAGATGTCCGACGCCGACGAAGATCGGTCGACGATTCGATCGGGACGGAACTTCGAGGAGACCTACCGACTGGACGCGAGCGAGGCGGGCGAGTTCCTAGTCGCGCTCGGCGAACAGCTCCGCGACGGCGACGAACTGACCGTCGTCGGCGACGACTGGGAGCTGCCCTTCGCGTTCGGTCAGCCGGTCGAACTGGAGGTGGAGTACGAGGGCGTCGACGACCCGACGCTCGAGATCGAACTCGAACTTCCGGGGCGGACCGACGAGAGCGGCCCTCGAGTGGAGTAGCCTACTTGGTCGCCGACTCGAGGACGAGCGTGTCGTCTTCGAGGTAGTGCTCGACGTGGTGCGCGTGTTCTTCGAGGTCTTCGAGCTGTTCGCGGAGCATCTCGCCGGTCGCGTAGTCGCCGAGTCCATTGACCAGTTCGACGTGTTCCCGGTAGCTCTCGATCATGTCGCCCATCATCTCGAGGTCGTTCGACAGCGAGGTGCGGATGTCGTACACGTTCTCGTCTTCGGGCTCGACGGTTGCCTCCTCGGCGAGGGTCGTCATGCTCGCGTGCGGCACGCCGCCGAGCGCCTGGAGGCGCTCCGCGAGCTCGTCGGCGGCGTCCTCGACGTCCTCGTAGACCTCCTGGAGGAACACGTGGATGTCGAGGAACTCCGCCCCTGCGACGTTCCAGTGGTGTTTGTGCAGCTGGTGGTAGAGGACGTACGCGTTCGCGAGGTCGGCGTTCAGCGCGTCGACGATCTGCTCGGCCTTCGCCGTCTCGATCCGGAGCGCGTTCTCTTCGACTGTGCCCGCCTCTTGACGTACGGTCTTCTGGGTGCTCATCACGGTCGTACCGACGTTCCCCACCTACTTCAAACTTATCAAAAAACGTATAGTTTTCGTGTCGCCTAAAAATTTGGCCGCTCGACGCCATCGGCCGGTTCGCTTCCCTCCCGCTCGAGACGAGTGCCGGAGCGGTCGCGGCGACCGCTACCGGAGCCGGCGTACGACGAACGCGGCGATGATGACGACGGCGCCGACCACGCCGACGGGCGAGAGGACCGCCGGCGTCGGGCCGCCGGAGGTCTCCACGACCTGTCCGGCCGAGGCCGATCCGTCGGAGTCGCTCTGGTCGTCTCCGCCCGTCGCGTCGTCGCTGTCGTCGGGTTCGCGGCCTTCGCTGTCGCCGGTCGTCTCGTCGTCAGTCGCCCCCGAAGCCGTCTCATCTTCTGACGGCCCCGGCGTCGTCTCGTCGTCCGTCGAGCCCGACGCCGGGTCGTCGGCAGCCGACTCTGCCGAGGTCGGAGCCTCCGACGAGGGATCGGAGGCGTCGTGCACGGTGATCGCCGGGCGGTCGACGTCTCCGACGGTGTACGTCTCGCCGTCCTCGTCGCCGAGCGCCCTCACGTCCGCGTCGACGGACGTCTGTCCGGGCCCTTCCGCGCGGAGAACGACCGTGGCGACGGTGACGCTCCCGACGTCGTCGGTGTCGGCGAGTGCGGCACTCAGTCTGACACCGTCGGCACGCTCGGTGACGCGCTCGAGGCCGGGGTCGCCGTGGATCGACGCGCTCTCGACCGAGGCGACGTCCGGATTCGAAAGCGTGACCGTGGCGTTGAGCGCGCCGACCCCGCCGTCGGCGTCCGCGACGACGACGTCGACAGTCGTCGTTTCACCCGACTCGAGGGTGTCACGCTCAGCGGCCACCCCGATGTCCGTGGTGCCGGCCGCGGCCGCTACCTCGACGGTCGAAGCGAACAGGGCGGCGACCGCGATCGCACACGCCGCAGCGCGGACGTCAGACCGAGTACCGGTAGCCGTCATCTCGATCAGGCGACCTCCTCGTAGTAGAGCTTCTGGACGTCCAGGTTGTTGAACTCGCCGTCGCCGTTGAAGTCGAACGTCTCCGGCGAGCTCTGGACGACATCGCTGTTGCGCTCGGCGAACAACAGCTGCACGTCGAGCTCGTCGACCTCGCCGTCGCCGTTGACGTCCTCGTAGACGCCGTCGCCGTCGAGGTCCTGAGCGGGCTGCTCGGAACCGCCGACGACGAGTTCGGAGACGGTGAGCGTCGCGCCGTTTTCGGCGGTGACCTCGTACGCGTCGCCGCTCTCATCGCCCAGCAGTTCGACCGACAGATCGACGTCGGTCTCGCCCTCGGACTCGCCCTCGGCGACGACCGTGCCGAGCGTGACGTCGCCCGTGTCCTCGGTGTCGACGAGGACCGCCTCGACGGTCACCGAGGAGTTGTCCGACGCGTACTGGACGTCGGTTATGGCCCCGTCGGCGCTCTCGGCGAGTTCGAGGTCCGTGACGGACGCGACGTCCGCGTCGGCGGCGGACACCGTGAAGGTGTACGTGCCGACGCCGCCGTCGACGTTCTCGACCACCACGTCGTACGCGGTCGAGCCGTTCACGGCGACGAGTTCCTCGCTGGGCGACAGCGACACCTCGGTCGACTGGTTGGGCTCGGGCTCCGCCGGTTCGTCCACAGAGATCGTCTGCGTGACCGTGTCGGTGGCGCCGTCGTCGTCGGTGACGGTCAGTTCCACGTCGTACTCGCCGGCGTCGTCGAAGGCGTGAGTGACCGACTCGCCGGTGGCGGTCTCGCCGTCGCCGAACTCCCACTCGTAGGACTCGATCGAGCCGTCCGCGTCGGTCGACCCGGAGGCGTCGAACGTCACCGTCTCGCCGGTCTCCGGATCGGACAGCGACGCGTCGAACGCGGCCGTGGGATCCTCGTTCGACGGCGTCTGTTCCGTCACGGAGAGCGTCGCCGACGCGCTGTCGTCGTCGGTCGAGAGCGTCACGTCGTGGTCGCCCACCGAGAGGTCGGCGGTGTCGACGTCGAAGCTCACCTGCTGGCTCGCGCCGCCGTCGAGCGTGACCGACTCGCTGTCGACCTCGCCGTCGTCGACGTCGAGCGTGACCGTCTGCGCGTCCTCCTCGTCGCCGACGTTCTCGACGGTCGCGGTGACCGTGGCGTCGTCGCCCTGTTCGACCGGCGACTCGACGGTCAGGTCCGAGAGCTGGAAGCTCGCGGGCGTCGCGGCCTCGCTGACGGAGATCGTCTGCGTGTCCGTGTCGGTGGCGCCGTCGTCGTCGGTGACGGTCAGTTCCACGTCGTAGTCGCCGGCGTCGTCGAAGGCGTGGGTGACCTGTTCGCCGGAGGCGGTCTCGCCGTCGCCGAACTCCCACTCGTAGGACTCGATCGAGCCGTCCGCGTCGGTCGACCCGGAGGCGTCGAAGGAGACCGTCTCACCCGCTTCGGGCGAGGACGGGCTCGCGCTGAAGGACGCCGAGGGACCCTCGTTCTGATCGGGCTCCTCGACGGTGATCGTCGTCGAGTCGGAGTCCGACGTCGGCGCGGAGTCGGACGGCGCGAGCGCCGACCCGTCCGCGGCGATCGAGTACTCGCCCGGTTCGGCGTCCTCGGGGACGCTGACGGTGTACTCGACCGTGTAGCTCACGTTGACGCCGTCTTCGTCGCCGGCGAGCCACTGCCACGTGCCGTCGTCGTTGTACGCTGCCGGTCCCTCGGCCGTCTGGTCGGTGATCTCCCAGCCGTCAGGGGTGGTGACGCTCAGCTGCGGCGCGTTCAGTTCCGCTACCTCGAACTCCGTCGTCAGCGTCACCGTCTCTCCCGGTGCGACCGTGTTGCTGTCCGCCGTCTGTTCGACCGAGACGCTCGGGTCCGCCGCCACCGTCCCCACCGGTCCGAGGACCGAGAGGACGAGTGCGAGCGCGACGAGCGCCGTGACCGTCTGTCTGAGATATCCGTGTGCTGTGTCGTTCATGGGTTCGTTTGGTGTCGTTGGGTTCGCGGGATCGTTCGTCGCTCAGTTCGTCGGTTGAACCGGTTCGCCCGATGGCGACCGTCGCTATCGGGGTCGACCTCGTCGGTCGACCGTGGGCAGACGGCGACGGCGCGTGCGGGGATTCCGGTCATCGGTCTGGGTGGAGCGTGGTCACTCCGAGTCGCCCTCCTCCGCCTCGACTATCTCGATGGCTCTGACCGCGGGGTTCTCGATCTCGCCCTCCTCGAACTCGACCGTGACCGTCCCGTCGCCGTCGTCGGTGGCGGTGACGTTCTTCATCGTCCCCGTCTCGTGGCCGACGTCGGCCACGGGGTCGTACTGCGTCAGGACCTGCTCGCCCTCGACGGAGGCGTTGAACTGTCGGTCACCGGGATCGCTGGCGCCGGAGAACGAGTTACCGACGTAGAGTCGGACCTCGACGTCCTGACCAGGGTCGACGTCGAACTCCCACGTCATCTCCCCGTACCGCTCGCAGTCCCACACGCCGTCGGGCGTGCTCGACGGGACGTTCGCGGTCGTGTTCGTGATCTCGCCGCTACAGGAGTTGCCGGCGTCGGAGCTCGCGACCGACGCGAGGTACTCCGAGTCCGCGTTCTCGACGCCGGTCCAGTCGGGACCGTCGTCCGTCGCGGATACCGTCTCGCCTTCGCCCGCGTTCGCGCGGTGCAGTACCTGTGGTTCCGCCGCCTCGACGGTCACCTCGAAGCTCTCGGTGGTCTCGTCGGTGCCGTCGTCGGCCGTCACGTTCACCGTGTACGTGCCGGCGTCGCCGGACTCGGGAGCGATCGTCAGCTCACTCGTCGAGAGCGTGACGAAGTCGGGGGCGTCGGCCGACAGCGAGACGTCGTCGCCGTCGGGATCGTCTGTGACGACAGACACGGTCGCGGAGTCGCCCTCGGTGACCGTCTGGTCGTCGATGGGGTCGATCGTCGGCGGCTGGTTGTCGGGCTCGGCGGCGTCCTCGACCGTGACGTCCACGGTGTCGGCGTCGGTCGACTCGCCGTCGGAGACCTCGACCTCGAAGGTGAGCGTCTCGTCGGCGTCGACGTCCGGCGCGGTGAACGAAGGCGTCGCCGCGGACGCGTCGTCGAGCGTCGCGTCGGTACCGCCCGTCTGCGTCCACTCGTAGCTCAGCGAGTCGCCGTCGGGGTCGCTGGAGTTCGAGGCGTCGAGGGTGACCTCGTCGCCCTCCGCGACGGTCTGATCGTCGCCGGCGTCGGCCGTCGGCGCTTCGTTCCCGTCGTCTCCAACCGGTTCGACCTCGACGGCCGACACCTTCGCGTTGTTCTCGACGGTCTCGAAGTCGACGTTCAGCTCGCCGTCGTCGACCTCGGTGGTGAACGTCTCCTGGATCGCCGCGTGCTCGCCGCCCGCTTCGGCGTAGATGTCGTACTCGTCGAGGACCTGCTGACCCTCGATCGAGACGTCGAACAGGCGGTCGCCCTCGCCACCGTCGTTCGCCACCCCGTGGTACAGCTCGGCGAAGTGCAGGGTCACCTCGTACTCGCCGTCCACGAGGGGCACGTCGTAGCCGAAGTCGCCGTACCGCTCGGTGTGGTACAGCTCGTCGTCGTCGGTGTTCGCGATCGCCGGCTCCGAGGGCGTGCCGCCGTTGCCGGACGTGAACGTCTCGCCGCCGTCGAAGCTGTCGTCGGCCTGGAACTCCGTGCCGTCGGCGGCGGTGTAGGCGTCGCCGCCGGCGTTCACGGCGAAGCCGGTCGCGCCGCCGTCGGCGTCGTCCCCGTCGTCACCGGCGTCCTCGTCGTACTTCAGGACGACCACGTTCGAGTCGAGTCCGGTCTCGTCGTCGGGCTCGCCGTGGGTCGCCACGAGGTAGTTGTAGCCGCCGACGTCGGTCGTGTTGAGCAGCGTGACCGGCACCTCGGCCTCGCCGTTGTCGTCGAGCGTGACCGTCTCGTAGTCGACGTTCTCGACCTTGTTGGCCTCGTACTCCTCGACGTCGTAGCCGGGCGAGCCGTCGTACTCGGGAACGCTGTCGAGTTCGAGTTCGCCCTCGGCGTGCTGGAGCGTGACCGCCTCGCCGGGCTCGCCGGTGACGGTGACCGTCTGGTCGGCCTCGCTCACGGTGGCCGCGCCGTGGTGGTCGCGGAGCGCGCCGTCGTCGAGGTCGACGTCCTGCACGTCGATGCTCGGCGCCGGTGCGATCGACTCGTCGAGGGTGGCCTGCGCGCCGCCCTCGCTGCCGTCGCCGAACAGCTGGGTCTCCTGGGCACTCCCGTCCGCGTACTCGACGCTCACGTCGGAACGGGCGAGTTCGAGACCAGAGACGGGACCCGCTTCCTGGGACGTTATCTCTGCGTCCTTGATGCTCGTCGGATCGTTATCCGCCGAGAACGACACCGATTCGCCGGGCTCGAAGTCGTCGAACTCGATCATCAGGACGTCGTAGCCGTCGGAGCCGTTCACGCCGTTGTGCGGCTGGCTGAACACGTCGTCGTCGTCGGTGCTTTCGACGCCGACGCCGTCACCGGACTCGCCGTCGATGACGAGGCCCTTCGCGGCCTGGTCGCCCGCCGTGCCGTCGGGGTCCCACACCATGTCGGGCATCGCCGCCGACGAGAGGTCGACGGTGACCGAGTCGATCGCTTGGTCGCCGGTGTTCTCGACCGTGAACGAGCCGCCGCTGTAGGTGCTCGCCTCTGTGCCGCTGTCCGGCGTGACGCTCACCGACGCGGCTCCGGGTTCCGCCGCCGCCTCGCTGACCGTGACGGTCTCGGTCGTGGTGTCGGTGGCACCGTCGTCGTCGGTGACGGTCAGTTCCACGTCGTAGTCGCCGGCGTCGTCGAAGGCGTGGGTGACCTGTTC
>NZ_JAXRUU010000094.1:0-7835 GCF_034497445.1 Halorubrum sp. AD140 | reverse complement strand
GGAGGGCCGTCAGCCCGACGAACGTCGCGGCCAGTCCGACGATGATCGAACGGTTCGTCACGTGCGTACTGAGGCGTCCACCGTTGTAAGCGTCTCGGCGACTCGCGGCCGACACGGGCTCCTGCGGGGCCGCCCGTCCGCGGTCGCTCGCGCCGGCGGCTCGCTGTCGCGCCCGGAATCCTTCCCTCCGCGCCCGCTACTCTCCGTACCGTTTATGCCCGCGGGCGCCCGGGTTCGCGATATGGCAACTGCGGACCGAGAGCTCGCGACCGGGGTGCCGCCCGGCGTCGCCGCCGTCCGCGAGGAGCTCACGCCGATGCTCTCGCAGTACGCGGACCTGTGTGCCGCCCACGAGGACGCGCTCGTCCTGTTCCAGGTCGGCGACTTCTACGAGGCGTTCTGCGAGGCGGCCGAGGTCGTCTCGCGGGTCTGTGAGGTGACGCTCACGGAGCGCTCGGACTCGACGGGCGACTACCCGATGGCGGGGGTCCCCATCGACAACGCCGCCCCCTACCTCGAATCGCTGCTGGACGCCGGCTACCGCGTCGCCCTCGGCGACCAGGTCGAGGACGCCGAGGAGGCGTCCGGACTCGTCGACCGCGCCGTCACCGAGGTGATCACGCCCGGGACCGTCGTCGAGGACGACCTGCTGGAGGCGGGGACGACGAACTACGTGGCGGCGGTGGCGGCCGGAGGGGACGGGGGTGACGGCGGCGGAGACGCCTCGGGGTCCGCGCCCGTCGGTCTCGCCGCCGTCGACGTCTCCACGGGCGAGTGTCTCGTCACGTCGGGCGACCGCGACGCGGTCGCCGGTGAGCTGGACCGGATCGCCCCGGCCGAACTGATCGCGGGACCGGACGCCCCCGCGTTCGAGCCCGCCGACGCCGAGAACGGCTGGACGGCGCACGAGTACGACCCCGACGCCTTCGGTCGACGAGCGGCGACCGAGCGGCTGGAGCCGTACCTCTCGGCGCCCGACCGGCGGTTCGAGTCCGACGTCGAGCTGCGCGCGGTCGGCGCCGTGCTCGCGTACGCCGAGTACACGCAGGGGGACGACGGCCCGCTCTCGTACGTCACGCGGCTCCGCCGGTACGACCCCCGCGATCGGCTCCGGCTCGACGCCGCCGCCCAGCGCAGCCTGGAGCTGTTCGAGAACCGCGGGCTCGGCGCCAGCGACACCCTGTTCGACGTCCTCGACGAGACGAGCTGCGCGCTCGGCCGGCGCTGCCTGGAGCGGTGGCTCCGGCGACCGCTCGTCGACGCCGACGCGATCCGGAGCCGTCACGACGCGGTCGGCGAGCTGGCCGACCGCACGCTGGTCCGCGAGGGGGTCGCCGACGCGCTCGCGGCCGCCTACGACCTCGAACGGCTCGTCGGGCGCGTCTCCCGGGGGCGGGCCGACGCCCGCGACCTGCGGTCGCTGCACGCGACGCTCGCGGTCGTCCCCGAGCTGAAGGCGGTCCTCGCGGGCGTGGATGACGGGACCCCCGAGAACGGCGGGGACGCCGAGGGCGACACCGAGTACCCCCAAACCGGCCACCTCCGCGACCTCCGCGAGCGCCTCGACGAGCTGGTCGAGGTCCGCGAGCTGATCGACGAGGCGGTCGCGGCCAATCCTCCGCCGGAGATCACCGACGGCGGCGTGATTCGGGAGGGGTTCGACGACGACCTCGACGCCCTCCGCGCGACCGAGCGCGAGGGTCGCGAGTGGGTCGCAGATCTGGAGGCCGCCGAGCGCGAGCGCACCGGTATCGACTCGCTGTCGGTCGGCCACAACCGGGTCCACGGCTACTACATCGAGGTGACCGACGCCAACCTCGACCGCGTCCCCGACGACTATCGCCGGCGGCAGACGCTGAAGAACAGCGAGCGCTACGTGACGCCGGAGCTGAAGGAGCGCGAGGAGGAGATCGTCGGCGCCGCCGAGCGCGCGGACGCTCTGGAGTACGAGCTGTTCGCCGACGTCCGCGGGCGCGTCGCGGCCGAGACGGAGCGGATCCAGGGACTCGCGAACGCGCTCGCCGAGCTCGACGCGTGCTGCTCGCTGGCGGCCGTCGCCGTCGAGGGCGACTACGTCCGCCCGGAGGTCGTCGACGACCCCGAGGCCGGGATCGATATCGAGGGCGGCCGCCACCCGGTCGTCGAGCGCGCCGAGGAGTCGTTCGTCCCGAACGACGCCGACCTTCCCAGAGGGTCCGTCGCGGTGATCACGGGCCCGAACATGAGCGGGAAGTCGACGTACATGCGGGCGGTCGCGCTCGCGACGGTGCTCGCGCAGACCGGCTCGTTCGTCCCGGCGCAGGCCGCCTCGCTCCCCGTCTTCGACCGGCTGTTCACCCGCGTCGGCGCCTCCGATGACATCGCCGGCGGCCAGTCGACGTTCATGCGCGAGATGAGCGAGCTGACGGAGATCCTCCACGACGCCGGACCGGACTCGCTCGTCCTCCTCGACGAGGTCGGCCGCGGCACCGCGACGACCGACGGGCGCGCCATCGCCCGCGCGGCCGCCGAGTTCGTCCACGACGAGCTGGGCGCGACGACCCTCTTCGCCACCCACTACCACGAGCTCACCGACCTCGCGGACGAGCGCGAGCGCGTCTTCAACCTCCACTTCGCCGCCACCCGCGAGGCCGGCGACGTGACGTTCCTCCACCGGGTCGTTCCCGGCGCCTCCTCCTCGTCGTACGGGGTCGAGGTCGCCGAGCTCGCCGGCGTCCCCGCGCCCGTGGTGGAGCGCTCGCGGGCGCTGGTGGCCGCCGCCGCCGAGGACGCCCCCGGAGACGGCGAGGACGCCCCCGGAGACGGCGAGGACGCCCCCGGAGACGGACCGGACGCACCGGCCGAGGGGTCGGAGGGTCCGGTCGGCGACGAGCCGGACCCCGGCGACGTCTCGCTCCGCGAGTTCCTCGCTGAGGAGGGCGCGGACGACGACGCGAGCGGCGGCGGACCCGACGACGAGGGACGCCCCGACGAGGCGGAAGCGGACTCCGGGAGCGACCTCGCCGCCGAGCTCCGCGGGCTCGACCTCGCCCGGATGACGCCGATCGAGGCGCTGAACGCCCTCCACGACCTCCAGTCGAGGCTCGACGATGGCGGGTGAGGAGCGCGTGGGCGGGGACCGGCCGGACGAGACGACGGACGCGGCCGAGGGGGCGACCCGCGTCCGTCGGCTCGACCCCGCCACGGTCGACCGGATCGCCGCCGGCGAGGTCGTCACCCGGCCGGCGCGTGTCGTCGGCGAGCTGATCGACAACGCGCTCGACGCCGACGCCTCCCGGGTCGAGGTCGCGGTCGAGGGCGACGGCACCGACCGGATCCGGGTCGCCGACGACGGCCGCGGGATGACTCGCGCGGACGCCCGGCGGGCGGTCGAGCGCCACGCCACGAGCAAGCTGGCGCCCGACGGCGACCCGGTCGGCGTCGACTCGCTCGGGTTCCGGGGCGAGGCGCTGGCCGCGATCGCCGCCGCCGCGCGACTCGAACTGACGACGAACGACGGCGGGGCGGTCGGGACGCGGGTGGTCGTCGACGGGACGGCGAGCGACCGCGTCCCGACCGTCACCGACGCCGGCCGCGCCCGCGGGACCACGGCCGTCGTCGAGGACCTGTTCGCGACCCGCCCGGCGCGCCGGGAGTCGCTCGCCGGGCCCGCCGCCGAGTTCGCGCAGATATCCTCGCTGGTCGCGGACTACGCCCTCGCGAATCCGGCGGTCGCGTTCACGCTGGAGCACGACGGGTCGGCGACGCTGTCGACGCCGGGGTCGGGGATAACGGAGGCGCTGCTCGGCGTGTACGACCGCGAGACCGCGAGCCGATCGACCGCGCTCGCGGCGAGCGTCTCGGTCGGGGCCGAAGGGGGAGCGCCGCTCTCTGTCGACGTCGCCGGCGCGCTGGCGTACCCCTCCGTGACTCGTGCCTCCCGCGACCACGTCCGGGTATCGGTGAACGGGCGTCCCGTGCGGAACGACCGGCTCGCGGCGGCGGTCCGCGCCGGGTACGGTCGCCTGCTCCCCGACGGGCGCGAGCCGGTGGCGGCCGTCGACGTCGCGGTTCCACCAGCCCGCGTCGACCCGAACGTCCACCCCGCGAAGCGGGAGGTCGGGTTGCGTGACACCGATCGCGTCGCGGACGCGGTCGAGTCGGCTGTCGCGGACGCGCTCACGGGCGCCGACCTCCGGCGGCGGGCCGACGTGGAGACGGGGATCGAGTCGGCGCTCGACCCGGTCGGCGGAGAGGCGGGCCAGCGCCCCGCGGCGTTCGCGGACGCGGTGCCGATCGGCGTCTTCCGCGACCTCTACCTCCTCGTCGAGTCGGGCGAGGAGCTGCTCGTCGTCTACGGCCACGCCGCCCACGAGCGCGTGAACTACGAGCGGCTCGCCCGGGCGTTCGCCGACGAGCCCGTCCCGACCGCCGCGCTCGACCCGCCGGCGACCGTGTCGCTGTCGGCCGACGAGGCGGCCGCCGCGGAGGCGCACGCCGACGCGCTCGCCGCCCTCGGATTCGAGACGGAGCCGTTCGGCGGCGGGACGGTCAGGCTCCGGTCCGTTCCCGCGCCGTTCGGGCGGGCGGCCGACGCGGACGCGTTCCGCGACGTGCTCGCGACCCTCTCGCGCGGCGAGCCGCCGCGAGACGCCAGAGAGACGCTGCTCGCCGACCTGGCGTGTCACCCGTCGCTGAAGCGCGGTGAACTCGGGGACCTGACGCGCGAGGAACTGCGCTCGCTTCTCGATCGGCTCGGCGAGTGCGACCGGCCGTACGCGTGCCCGCACGGCCGACCGACGGTCCTGTCGGTCGACGAGGCGACGTTCACGGACGGGTTCGGACGGGATCGGTAGCGTTCGTACCGTCGTGAGGCGACGGGGCGCCCGGGCTACCGTCCGCCGCCGGTGCCCGACCGGTTCCCGCGACCGCGGGACGGACCTCGCCTCTCTCTCGGTCCGCCACCGTCCTCGAAGCGCTCGACGCGCTCGACGGTCTCGTCGTCCGTCCCGGTCTCCGGCGGGTACGACACCGTCTGCTGCGGGTACGGGATGGTGATGCCCGCCTCCGCGAAGCGACGCTGGATCGCCTCGACGGCGGCCGCCTTCGAGCGCCACCTGGCCTGCGGGGTCGGCGGGTCGATCCAGAACCTGAGGTCGAGCAGAATCGCGGAGTCGCCGAAGTCCGACGGGATCACGTACGGTTTGGGGTTGTTGGCGATCGTGTCGATCTCCGCGAGCACCTCCTCTGCGATCCCGCTCGCGACGTCGGGGTCGTCGTCGTACCCGATCCCGACCTCCATGTGGATTCGGAGCCGCCCCTCGCGGCTCCGATTAGTGATCGCCTGGTTGGTGACCAGGTCGTTCGGCACCACGACGTACTCGCCGTCGAAGTTCCGCATGTGGGTGTTCATGATCGTGATGTCGGTGACGAACCCCTCCTCGTTGCCGATCTCGACCCAGTCACCGATCTCGAACGGTCGCGCGAACATCAACACGAAGCCGGCGATGAGGGACCCGAGCGTCTGTCGGGCCGCCATCCCGAGCACGATCCCCAAAAATCCCGCGCCGACGAGGAGCCCGCCGAGGTTCACGCCCCAAATCCCGAGGACGGTGACCCCCACGACCGTGAGCAGTCCGACCTGCATGATCCGGGTGAGGAGCTGCTCCTGGTGAGCCGTGATGCGGTCGCTGTCGTCGGAGAGGTCGGAGACGTACTCCTCTAACACGTCGGTCGCGACGTACGCGCCGCCGAGCAGCAGCGCCGAGAGGGCCGTCCGTCCGGCGATCGCCGCGGCGTTCTCCGCGACGGGGAGCACCGCGACGACGACCGCGAACTGCCCCCACAGCGTCAGTACGGCGACAGCCGCGAGCGCGAACAGCGCGAGCTGGAGGAGTCCGACCAGCAGTCGAAGCCCGAACGAGACCGGGACGGCCTCGCGGAGGGTCTCGACCGAGTTCTCGCCGCGGCCGTCGAGGAACCGTTCCACCCAATTCGTGGCGATCCGCTCGCCGGCGCGAACGACCCGAGGGAGCAGCAGCCAGCCGATCGCGGCCGTCACGAGCAGGATCCCGACCGACAGGGCGATCCGGCTCTCCGTGGTCGCGACGCTGCCAAGCGTCGCGTCGAGGCGCGTGCCGACTTGCGGGGTCACTCTCTGCGCTTTCGCCGTCGGGTTAATAAATTCCATCCTGCGGCTATCGGATCGGAGAACGGAGGCGGTGCGAGTAAACCGGAACCGCCGGTCGGTCCGAACTCAGCGTCCGCGCCGGAGCTCTTCGATCAGCCGTTCGATGAGCGTCGACTGCCGGTCGAGTCGCTCCGACTGCTCTTCGACGGTGCGACGGAGCGCAGCAACCTCGGTCGCGAGGTCGTCGCCCTCGACGCCGGCGCTCTCGAACGGGGAGCCGTCGAACGCGTCCTCCGGACGGGTCGCACTCGCGTCGCCGCCGCGCTCGGCGTCCGTCTCCCCGACCCGGTCGGCGTCGAGGGGGCCTGCGTCGAGGGGATCGGCATCGAGTGACTCATCGTCCGAGAGCGCGTCGGTCGACTCCCTGGCCCCGTCCGAGGAGGCGACGGCTTCGGTCGCGCCCCCGGCGGCCGGTTGCGCGTCCGTCACCGGGGTGCGGTCGACCGCGTCCGCGTCCTCGACGCCGGCAGCGAGCGGGTCCGCGTCGCCCGCCCGCTCGTCCGCGGTCGTGGATTCGGTGGCGCCCGACGCGCCGATGTCTGCGACCGCCTCGGCGCCCGACTCCGCCCCGGCGCCTGCCTCCGCCTCGGCCTCCGCGTCGGCGACCGGGGAGGCCGACAGCGGATCGGGGCCCTCGCCGAAGTCCGTGGGGCTTTCCGTGTCCGCGTCGGCCCCGGACTCGTCGTCGGCGACGGTCACGCGGAACTCTTCGAGGCTGTCGACGTCGTGGTACGCGCAGACGGCGTCGACGAGCGTCTCTCGAACCGCCCTGGCGGCCTCGTTGGGGGCCTTGAACCGCTCGGAGCGGCCGCCGTGGGCGAGCACGACAGCGGTCGCGACCGTCCCCTCCTCGAAGTCGAGGTCGGTGAGGTCGGCGTACGGGAACTCCTCGAACTCCTCGTCCCACACCGCGGAGCCGACGTGTTTGACCAGCCGGTCGCTGGTGACGACGAGGGTCAGCTCGGAGAACCGGAAGGTTCGCACGACCGACTCGCCGGGGTCGGTGACGCCCGTCGCCGAGAGCACGCCGGCGAGGATCGGATGGAGGGCCTCGTCGACGCGCTTCGCCGGCAACGAGATCGTCTCGTCGCCGTCGAGTCCGTAGCCGAGAGTGAGTTTCGCCTTGCGGCGGCCCGTCGAGACCGAGATGCGCTCGACGTCGTGGGGGTACTCCGCGACCGACTCGTCCGACAGCAGCCCGTCGCTGCGGTACACGAGCGTGCGCGTCGGCGTCACCGCGAGCCGGTCGTCTCCCCCGAGCGAGACCTCGGCGACGACGCTCTCGTCGCCGGCGGTCTCCGCGAGCAGGTCGGGAAGGCTCATGTCCCGGGGATCCGCCCCGCCCCGCATAAATCCGCGGGGTCCGATTCTCGGATCGGACATCTCGCGGAGTCGCCGCGGCCGGACCCTCCGTCACCGGACCCTCCGTCACCGGACCCTCTGTCACCGCCTGACACCCTTCCGACGGATGGGAAGCTTAAAGGGTTTCATCGCGGTACGAAGCAGTGAGGCCGGGTGGCTTAGCTGGACATAGCGCCGCACTCATAGGGTTCGGAGATTCGGTGCGGTGACGCCTTGGAAGCGTCCGCGTCCTTCCCGTGGCTCCGCCGAGCCTCGGACCTGGGACATGCGGAGATCGTGGGTTCGGAGCCCACCCCGGCCACTC
>NZ_JAXRUU010000093.1:0-8338 GCF_034497445.1 Halorubrum sp. AD140 | reverse complement strand
CGCCGCCTCGGCGGACTGAATGCTCTGGTGGGGCGTCTTCGCCCACAGCGCGCGAACGTCGTCCGCGTGGACCACCACCGTCGCGTCGCGGATCTCCGCGGCCGCCACCTCCTCCGAGAGCGTGATCGCCCCGTCGCTGCCGGTCACGTCGACCATCTCGACGACGACGTCCTCGACGACCGTGGGCTCGGCGTCCGCCGTCGGCGCGTCGTTGCTGAGCCGGATCCCGCGCATGTTCTTCAGGGGGCGATCGCCGGCGTCACACCGGACGTGAACCCCCCGAACGACGGAACCGCTCCGAACGCGGACGTTCGCGATCCCGTTGTTGGCGTAGTAGCCGCCCTCGACGACGATCCGCCCGCGCGACGGGGCCGCGTACAGCCCGTTGTCCGGGAACCCTTCGATCTCGCAGTCTCTGAACGTGATCGACCCCCGATTCTCGTCGCCGACGTAACACCCCGTCGCCGTCGTCTCGGCTGCGGCGCCGTCCCGCAGCGACAGCCGTTCGACGACGCCGGACCCGTCCGGATCGGTCACGTCGACGCGAACGGCCCCTCGTCCGGCGTCGAGCGTGCCCGTGACAGAGACGTCGAAGAGCTCCAGGCGGTCGGAGACCCGGGCGTCGACGGCCCGCGACTCGACGCCGTTCCCCCCCAAGTCGAAGTGGAGGGAGTCCAGGAGGACGCTCCCGTCGTCCGTCTCGGTGGTGCCGGAACTGGGGACACGCGTGGCCTCGCCTCCGACGAGTCCGAACCGGGCGACGCCCGACAGCTCCAGCACGCCCTCCATCCGATACCGTCCCGAGGGGAGGAACAGGAGACGGCCGTCGGCCGCCGCGTCGGTCACGGCCGCCTCGAGCGATCCCGCCGCCGAGGGATCGGCCCCGAACTCCGCCAGGTCGGCGATCGAGTCGAACGGCGCCGGCACCGAGTCGAACGGCCCGTCCGGACCCTGCAAGTCGGGCGGTATCGCCGGCTCCTCGGGATCGGGCGGTGTCGACGGCTCCTCGGCGTCCGAGGTGTCCGAGGTGTCCGACCCGCCGCACCCGGCGAGCGCGCCGAGGGCGCCGACGGCACCGGTCGCGGCCGTCAGTCGCGAGAGAAACGCGCGGCGACCGCGGCGCGAGCCGCTGGACGCGCCGTCCGTCGACCGTCGCGTTCCATCCGTCATGCTGTCCTTGTGACGGTGATCGCCGGGTCAGTGAGCGGTACGTCGGGAGGGTCGCGGCCGGATCGGGCGGAGAGGTCGGATCGGGGTCGGACGGGTCGATCGCGGCGGAGCTGGGCGAGCGGCGCGGGGGCGAACCGACCGGGGAACGGCAGCGGGGGCGGTGAGAACGGGCGACTCGGAGTCATACCGGACGGTCGTCGGTCCGGCTCTTAGCTAGTAGCCCGTTATTACCGGTACGCGAGCGTTACCCGCGAGCAGTTCCCCCGCGGCCGCCGAACCCTCGAACCGGACGAAACGATCGGGCGAGGGGCGGCGCGATTCGCGTCCCCGACCGCGGTTATCGGCAGGACCGGACACCTCCGCAATCAGCCCATAACAATGCCGCCGTTGGCGGAGGGTACCTCCAACGGCCGGGCCCGCGGCGGCTCGGCGCGCACTCATGTACGAGGGAACAACCATCGGCGTCGTCGTACCGGCATACAACGAGGAGGGGTTCGTGGGAGAGGTGATCGAGACGGTCCCGGCGTTCGTCGATCGGGTGTACGTCGTCGACGACGCGTCGACCGACGGCACCTGGGACGAGATCCACGAGGCCGCCGAGCGCGCGGACGAGACCGGTCGGGACGACGCGTTCGATCGGCGGGTCGTCCCCATTCAACACGAGGAGAATCGGGGAGTCGGGGGCGCGATCAAAACCGGCTATCTCCGGGCGGTCCACGACGAGGTCGGCGTGACGGTGGTGATGGGCGGCGACGGGCAGATGGACCCCGAGGAGATGGAGAAGCTGATCGGGCCCGTGATTTCGGGCGAGGCCGACTACGTGAAGGGGAACCGGCTGATCAGCGCCGAGGACCGCGAGGAGATGCCCGGCTTCCGCTACGTCGGGAACGTCGTCCTCTCGTATCTCACGCGGATCGCGAGCGGGTACTGGCGGATCGGCGACCCGCAGAACGGGTACACCGCGATCTCACACGACGCGCTCGCCGGCGTCGGGATCGAGGAGATGTTCGAGTTCTACGGCTACTGTAACGACCTCATCGTGCGGCTGAGCTCGCAGGGGTACCGGGTCGTCGACGTCCCGGTCTCCGCGCGGTACCGCGACGAGGAGAGCCACATCGATTACCGAACGTACGTGCCGCTCGTCTCGCTCATGCTGCTGCGGTCGTTCCTCCGGCGGATCACGGTTCGGCGGCGGTCCGTCTCCGAGATCGCGAGGCTCGGGCTGTACGCTGGCGGCGTCGGCGGCGCGCTCGTCGGCGGGACGGGCGTCCTCCGTCGAGGAACGGAGCGACTCCGTTCCGACGGAGGCGACAGCGCGAGCAGCGACGACAGCGCGAGCAGCGACGACAGCGAGGGCGGCGACGACAGCGCGAGCAGCGCGCTCGACGAGACCGGCCGCCGAACGGCGCCGGCGACGCCGAGCGGGGTGGTCGCGCTCGCTGGCGGAGTGCTCGCGCTCTGTTGCGCGATGGCGGTCGACGCGGTGATCAACCGCGGATCGAACGAGCGGCTGATCGAGCGGTGAGTGCGGCGAGGGAGACGGCGTTCGCCCGACGGTCCGGCGTCGCCATTGGCGTTTCACCGCTCGTAGCGTGCTGATACTCGTCGGGAGGCGCCGTCCGTCGGGTTCGGCGGGGCCGTAGGAGGCGTGTAACTATCGTGTCATTGGTTCTCCGATCAGACGGCAATGAGCACGACCGCCGACGCGACCGACGTGGGCGAGCAGATCCAGGCAACGATCGTGACCTGCGACGATGAGCCCAATCAGTGTACCCTCCATCCGCTCGACCCGGACGACCACCGCCGGACGACCGAGTGGATCACGGCCGACGAGGGGTCGTACGTGACGGTGGAGCTCTGGCGGTGAACGCCCAACCGCGACTCGCGGGTCGGTAGCCGCCGCCGCCGCCTACGGCGACCCGGTCACCGAACGGCGAGGCGTCCCGACGGGAGTCGTCTCGAGCGCGCTGTTCGCCCGACGGTTCGACGACGGACCGTTAACAGCGCGCGCTGTAACTCGAATACTCACAACATCTTTATTTCGATGCGGTACAGAGGCGGAGACTACAGCGACAGTGGCAGCTCCCAGTGTCGCCTCCGCTTATGAAAACAGGTGACCGGTAATGTCCGGCAAATCGGACGACGACGAGCACACGGCCGGTCAGTCCGGCGACGCGGATACGGGTCCCGTCACGGTGTGTCACGACTGGACGCACACCGGACGGCCCTGCGTGACGATAGTGGAAGCGGTCGCCGCGACCACGGACCGGAAGCCGGTCGACCTGCCGCCGCTCCACGACACCGTCGACGCGGACGCGCTCGGCGCGCTGCTCACCGGCGGGTCTCCGTGGGTAACGGTCTCGTTCACGTACGCCGACACCGACGTCACGGTGGAGGGAGACGGCAGTCTCGAGGTCCGAGCCGACGGCATCCCGCTACGAGAGGACGACGAGTAGCGTGGTCCGACCGCCGTCGCGCGTGCCGACGCGTTCGTCGGGGAAATCGCGACGGGAGAGGGCCTCGTCGACGGCGCTTCGCGGTCTCCGGCGAAGCTGCCGGTGACCTGTCGTCAACGCCCGTTCACAAGCGAGCGGCTCGGGAGTCGGAGGTGGGTACCGACAACTGCCGCGCAGAAGCGGCGAGCGAGACCGACGAACAACCGACGCACCGAATCACACGCCCTCCTCCAGCCGCTGATACCGTTCCCGAAACCGCGAGAGGCAGGACGGACAGCAGAAGTGGTACACCTCGCCGTCGATCCGGGTCGTCTCGCCCTCGCTGTCGACCGTGTTCGAACACTCCGCGCAGGTCAGCGCGAACTCCACGCCCTCGATCGAGGGCGTCCACTCGAACTCGTCGACCAGCGTGACCGCGTAGTCCTCGACGGCGACGCCCTCGAACAGCCCGGCCACCCACTCCCGCGCCGTCCGACTCTCCACGCGGGCGTACGCCGTGAGGTCGCCCTCGGCCGTGACGAACACGTGCTCGACGGCGTCGGCGCCGCGCACCCGATCCCGCGCCGCGTCGAGCGCCTCGGGACGGTTCGGCGGCAGCGCCACGTCGATCAACACCGGAACCCCGGCGCGCAGCTTCGTCCGGTCGACGTCGACCGTGAACCCCCGAAGGACGCCGGTCTCCTCCAGCCGCGTGACGCGGTCGGAGACCGCCGGGCCCGACAGCCCCACGCGCTCGCCGATCTCGCTGAACGGGCGCCGAGCGTCCGCGGCCAGAAGCGACAGGATCTCCAGGTCCGTCTCGTCGAGGTCGCGCATGGACCCGAGTACGGCTCCGACATACAAAACGGCTGGGCGTGCGGGTTCGGATTCCAAAGTCGGACCGGCGTTCGAACCCCGATCGCGAAGCAGAAAACGACAAACGCCGCCGGCCCTACCGTCACCCGTCATGAGCCAGACGATCGCGGTCGAGGGGATGTCGTGTGGACACTGCGAACAGAGCGTCACGGAGGCGCTCGAAGGCGTCGACGGCGTCGAGCGCGCGACCGCCGACCGCGAGCGCGAGTCCGCGACCGTCGAGGGCGACGCCGACCCGGACGCGCTCGTGGCCGCGGTGCGCGAGGCGGGCTACGACGCGTCGGCGTAGGGACAGCGAGCGCTCGCGAACGACGAGCGCCTACCGGTTGAGCGTGTGGATCGCCTGCCCGCGGGCGTTCTCCGCGGCCTCCATCACCGCCTCCGCGAGCGTGGGGTGCGTGTGGACCGTCGCCGCCACGTCCTCCAGCGTCGCGCCCATCTCGATCGCGAGCGCGACCTCCGCGATCAGCTCCGAGGCCTCCGGACCCACGATCTGCCCGCCGAGCACGAAGCCGGTCTCCCCGTCGGCGACGAGCCGGACGAACCCCTCGGTGTGGCCCGTCGTCATCGCGCGCCCGGAGGCGTTGAACGGCATCTCGCCGACGACCGGGTCGAACCCCTCCGCCTCCGCCGCGCCCTCGGTCAGCCCCACCGTCCCGACCTCGGGGTCGGTGAAGACGGCCGCGGGGATCGCCTGCTGGTCCATCGCGGCCGGCTCGCCCGCGATCACCTCGGCGGCGACGATCCCCTCGGTCGAGGCCGCGTGGGCGAGCATCGGCTCGCCGGCGACGTCGCCGACGGCGTGCACGTGCTCGACCGCGCTCCGCGTCCGGTCGTCCGTCTCGATGAACCCGCGATCGTCCGTCTCGATCCCGGCGTTCTCCAGGTCGAGCCCGTCGGTGACGGGCTGTCGGCCGACGGCGACGAGGATTTTATCGACGCCGTACGTCGACTCCTCGCCCTCCTCCGTCTCCGTGTGCAAGAGGTAGCCCCCGTCGGCGCCCTCCGACCACTCGCTCGCGCCCTCGCCGAAGTGGAACTCGACGCCCAGCTCCTCGGCGCGCTTGCGGACGATCCGCTTCACGTCGTCCTCGTAGGGGTCGAGGATGTCGTCGAGCATCTCGACGACGGTCACGTCGGCGCCCAGCTTGGCGTACGTCGTCGTCAGCTCCATGCCGATGTAGCCGCCGCCGACGACCCCGAGCCGGTCCGGGACCGTGTCGGCGTCGAGCGCCTCGGCGGAGCTCCAGACGTGGTCCTCTGCGAAGTCGAAGCCGGGGATCTGGACCGGGCGCGACCCGGTCGCGACGATCGCGTGCTCGAACTCGATCGACTCCGAGCCCTGTCCCTCGCCGCCGTGGGCGACGCGCGCGGTGTGCTCGTCGACGAACGACGCGGTCCCCGGCACGAGGTTCACGCCGTTCGCCTTACAGAGCTTCTCGACGCCGCCGGTCAAGCGGTCGACCACGCCGTCCTTCCACTCGACCATCTTCCCCACGTCGACGGCGGGGTCCGCGTGGACGCCCATGAACTCGGCGTTGCCCGCCTCGTGGGCGAGCCCGCTCGCCGTGATCAGCGCCTTCGAGGGGATACAGCCGCGGTTCAGACAGGCGCCCCCGTAGGCGTCCTTCTCGACCAGCGTCGTGTCGAGCCCCTCCTGTGCGGCGCGGATGGCGGCGACGTAGCCGCCCGGTCCCGCGCCGATCACCAGTACCTCCGTTCCGGTTGCGATGTCTCCGACGACCATTAGTGAGTCAACAGTAGCAGCGGGTGTTCAAGGTGTTCCATCACGGTGTTCGCGAACTCGGCCGCGACCGCTCCGTCGACGACGCGGTGGTCGATCGACAGCGACAGCGGGAGCGTCGGCGCCGGGACGACCTCGCCGTCGCGGACGACCGGCCGCTCCTCGATGGCGCCGAGCCCTAAGATCGCGGTCTCCGGGTAGTTGATGATCGGGGTGGCGAACTCGCCGCCGATGGCCCCGAAGTTGGTGACGGTGAACGTGCTCCCCTTCATCTCCGCGGGCTTGAGCTCGCGCTCACGGGCGCGCGTCGCGAGGTCGCGCACCTCCGCGGCCAGCTCGAAGAGCCCCTTCTCGTCGACGTCGTCGACGACGGGCACCATCAGCCCCGCGTCGGTCGCGACCGCGATCCCGAGGTTGTACTCCTTCTTCAAGACGATCTCCTCGTCGTCCTCGCGCAGCTCGCTGTTGAGGTACGGGTGCTCCTTCAGCCCCGCGACGATCGCCTTCATGACGAACGGCATGTAGGTGAGCTTCACGTCCGCCGCCTCCGCCTTCGGCTTCAGCTCCTCGCGCGCCTCCACGAGGGCGTCGACCTCGACGGTGTCGTGGTGGCTGACGTGGGGGGCGGTGAACTTCGACCGCTCCATCTGCTTCCCGATGGTGCGACGCACGCCCCGGTAGGGGACCGTCTCGTCGGCCGAGTCGGTCGTCGCGCCGGCGTCGACCCCCGCGGTGTCCGCGGCGGCATCGCCCGCGTCGACCGCCTCCGGTTCGGGCGCCGACCCCGACTCGGCCGCCGACGCCGCCTCCAGCGCGTCTGCGTACGTCCGTACGGACTCGCCCGTGACGAACGCCTCGCCGTCGCGGGTCTCCTCGGTCGGCACGTCGTCGATGGCGACCCCCAGGTCGCGCGCGAGCTTCCGGGTCGCCGGCGTCGCGAGCGTCGTGTCGCGGCCGGCCGGCTCGGGCGTCCCGGCGGCGGTCGCCGCCGAGGAGTCGGCGGAGCCGTCGCCGCCGCGCTTGCGCACTGCCGACTTCCGGTCGCCGGAGCCGACGTCGGTCGGCGCGGGCCGCGGTGCGGGGGCGTCGTCGTCGGTGCTCGCGTCGGCGTCCGTATCGCCCTCCGCGTGCGCCCGCACGTCGGCCTCGGTGACGCGACCGCCGGGACCGCTCCCGTCGACGGCCGCGACGTCGACGCCGAGCTCGCGCGCGAGCCGGCGGGCGGACGGGGGCGCGAACGTCCGGCCCGAAGGCGTGTCGGGTTCGGCGTCGGTCGCGTCGGCGGCCGCCTCGGGGGCCGGCTCCGCGTCGTCGCTCGCAGTCTCGCGCTCCGCTTCGGCGGCGGGGGCGGCGTCTGCCGCCTCGTCGCCCGCGCCGCCCTCGTCGACGCGGAACGAGATGATCACGTCGCCGACGGGGACGATCGCTCCCTCCTCGACGAACAGCTCCTCGACGACCCCGTCGTAGCGCGACGGGACCTCGACGAGCGCCTTGTCGGTCTCGACCTCCGCGACCGGCTGGTCCTCCTCGACGCGGTCACCGGGGGCGACGAGCCACGAGACGAGCTCGCCCTCGGCGACGCCCTCGCCCACGTCGGGCAGTTTGAACTCCTTGACGGGCATGGTCAGAACTCCACCGCCTCCCTGATACCCTCCTCGATGCGCGCCGCGGTGGGGAGGTAGTAGTCCTCCAGCGCGTACAGCGGGTAGGGCACGTCGAAGCCGGTGACGCGCGTCACGGGCGCCTCCTGGTACAGCAGCGCCTCCTCCTGGACGATCGCCGTGATCTCCCCGGCGAGCCCGCCCGTCTTGGGCGCCTCGTGGACGACGACCGCGCGGCCGGTGCGCTCGAACGCGTCGACGATGGCCTCGCGGTCCAGCGGGGAGACGGTGCGGAGGTCGACGACCTCGCACTCGATCCCCTCCTCGGCGAGGCTCTCGGCGGCCTCCAGCGTCGGGCGCGTCATGGCGCCGTAGGTGAACACCGCGACGTCGTCGCCCTCGCGGCGGGTGGCGGCCTCGCCGATCGGGACCGTGTACGGATCCTGCGGGACCTCCTCGCGGAACGCGCGGTAGATGAGCTTCGGTTCGAGGAAGACCACCGGGTCGGGGTC
>NZ_JAXRUU010000092.1:0-8377 GCF_034497445.1 Halorubrum sp. AD140 | reverse complement strand
AGCAGGGCGTCGGCGTCGACGACCGGACCGCGGCTCACGTTGACGAGCACCGAGTCCTCCTCCAGCCGCGCGAGCGCGTCGGCGTCGACCATCCCTCGCGTCGCGTCCGTGAGCGGGGCGTACACGCCCACGTGGTCGGCGCGGTCGAACAGCGCCTCGAACCCCACCTTCTCGACGCCGTGTTCGGCCATTTCCCCTGCGTCGACGAACGGATCGTGCGCGATCAGCTCCGCGCCGAAGCCGGCGAGCTGCGCTGCCGCGCGCCGAGCGATGGGCCCGAACGAGAGCAGCCCGACCGTCGACGCGCTCACGCGCCGGACCGGGCGGCCGGTCTCCCAGCTCCAGCCGCCGGCGGCGACGTCGTCGTCGTACGCCTTCAGCGAGCGCAGGCAGGCGAGAAGCAGCGAGACCGAGTGGGTCGCCACCTCGTCGGTGCAGTAGTCGGGGACGCGCGTGACGGTGACGCCGCGGTCGGCCGCGGCCGCGACGTCGACGTTGTCGACGCCGACCGCCGACCGGACGACCACTCGGAGGTCGAGCGCCGCGAGCACCTCGGCGGTGACGGGGGTGTTGATGTCGGTGACGACCGCGTCGGCGCCCGCGGCCGCCTCGATCACTCTCTCGGCCGATCCCAGTTCGGCCACCGCTATCTCGACCGGCTCCTCGACCGCCCCCTCGAGGACCTCGCGATACGTCTCCGGGTCGATCATCGGGAACGACGACAGCACGACGCGGGCCATACGCGGCGCTTCGATCGCCTCCCACTTGATGGGTCGTGATCGCCGCGTCGAGCGCTCCGTTCCGGAGCCGCTTTGTGCGGCGGGAGGCTAGACGAACTCGTGACCGACGACAGTCCGAGTAAGCCGCCGATGCTCGTCCTCCTGGAGTCGCTGGCCTTCTACCGGAACGTCAGGATCGGCCTCGTCGCGGGGGCGCTCCTCGCGGTCCTGTTGTACCTCGTTCGGACCCTGGAGCTGCTCGGTCCGGTGGTCGACACGCGGGAGTACCCGCTGTTCGGTCCCGACGGCTGGTACGTCCTCCTCGCGTTCGTGCTGGCGGCAGCGTTCGCCCTGCTCGTCGCGGTCGTTCTGACGGTCGCCGAGGCGGTGCGTGGCGCCGGAGCGCTGTCGGCGGAGCCGCCGGAGTGAACGGGCGCGTCGCTGGCCGAGACCGAAGCCGCAGAAAGTAGGCTAGGGCGTCCCGAAAACGCTCAATCGGCGGTACAGGAGGCGTCACCCTCCCCGCAGATGAGCTCCTCCGCGGGCTCCGTGAGCTTGTAGAGGTTCTGTCTGGCGTCCGCGAAGTAGACGTCCTCGTCGACGACCCCGATTCCCTCCAGCCGCTCGAGGGCGTACCGAACGGTCCGGGCCGACAGCATCGACTCCTGAACGATCCCCTTCTGAGTCAGCGGGCCGTTGTACTCGAGCACCTTGAAGACGAGCTTGGCGCTCGGCGGGAGGTCGTCGAGCCTCTCCGTTTGGGTTCCTTCCATCGTTACGAATCGAAACCGCACGTCGTGATAAATGTTGATGGCCCACGGCCGATATTCGGGCCGATCGTCGCCAAAACCGGATGATATATCCGGTTATTGCGTTGATAACCGGAGATATATGCCGATACCTCGCCGATCGACTGACCAGTCAGTCAGCGGCGCGGCTCGCGCGCGCTCCGCCGCCGGCCGTTCGGGAGGGTCGGCGCCTCGGTTCGAACCGCTCCGCCTCCGCCCGCGTCGCTCCGGCGTCCGTGACGCCGCGATCCGGACGCACGGCGGGCGGAACGAACGGCTTTTCACGCGTGCTCGCGGATCCGATGGTATGAGCGACGACTCGGGGATATCCGGCCACACCCGGAGCGTGGTCGTCACGACGATCTGCTGTCTGGCGGGGATCGCCGCCGGCGTCGTCTCGGCCGCCTACGTCGGGACCAGCGTGGCCGCCGCCCAGAGCACCACGGTCGTGGTAGTGCTCGGCGCGTTCGTGCTCGCCCAGTACCCGCTGTACAAGGTCATCGGCGTCGACGACTTCGGCGTCAAGGACAACCTCTACGTGGCGTTCCTGACGTTCACGCTGTGGTTCATCAGCTACACGGTGCTGGCGACGTCCGGCGTGGAACTGGTGGCGTGAGATGGCGGACGACAGCATCGCCGTGGTCGACCTGGACCGCTGCCAGCCCGACCGGTGTAACTACGAGTGCGCGAACTACTGTCCGCCGAACCGGACGGGCAAGGAGTGCATCACCGAGCGCGGCGAGGACGCGGTCGAGGGCGACCCGGACCAGATCCACATCTCCGAGGAGATCTGTCTCGGCGAGACCTGCGGGATCTGCGTCGAGAAGTGCCCGTTCGACGCGATCGAGATCATCAACCTCCCCTCGGAGCTCGACGAGGAGCCGGTCCACCGCTACGGCGAGAACGCCTTCTCGCTGTACGGCCTCCCGACTCCCGAACCGGGCAACGTCACCGGCATCCTCGGACCGAACGGGATCGGGAAGTCGACGGCGGTCCACGGGCTCGCCGGCGAGGTGATCCCGAACCTCGGCGACCACGAGAGCGAGGCCGACTGGGACCGGGTGCTCGACCGGTTCCGCGGCACCGGGCTGCAGAACTACCTCGAATCGCTGAAGGAGGGCGAGGTGCGCGTGGCGCGCAAGCCGCAGTACGTCGACCAGATCCCCAAGCAGTTCGACGGCAACACCCGCGAGCTGTTGGAGCGCACCGACGAGCGCGGCGCGCTCGACGAGCTGATCGACCGGCTCAACATCGGCCCGGTGATGGACCAGGACATCGACTCCATCTCCGGCGGCGAGCTCCAGCGCGTCGCCATCGCGGCGTGTCTCGCCCGCGACGCCGACTTCTACTTCCTCGACGAGATCACGCCGTACCTCGAC
Source organism: Halorubrum sp. AD140 (assembly GCF_034497445.1). Taxonomy (NCBI): domain Archaea; kingdom Methanobacteriati; phylum Methanobacteriota; class Halobacteria; order Halobacteriales; family Haloferacaceae; genus Halorubrum; species Halorubrum sp. AD140. Next base: position 5,491 of record NZ_JAXRUU010000092.1, on the reverse strand, counting down.
ATCGGCCAGCGGATGATCGTCGCCCGGCTCATCCGCGAGCTGGCGGACGACGACGCCGCCGAGCGCTCGATGCTCGTCGTCGAGCACGACCTCGCCATCCTGGACCTCCTCGCCGACACCCTCCACGTCGCGTACGGGGAGCCGGGCGCGTACGGGGTCATCACCGACCCGAAGTCGGTTCGCAACGGGATCAACGAGTACCTGAAGGGATACCTCGACAACGAGAACATGCGGATCCGTCCCTCCGCGATCACCTTCGAGGAGCACGCCCCGCGGGTCGCCTCGCGCAGCGAGACGCTGATCGAGTACCCCGACCTCTCGAAGTCGTACGGCGATGGCGAGTTCAAGCTCCACGTCGAGGGCGGCGCGATCAACCACTCGGAGGTGCTCGGCGTCGTCGGCCCGAACGGGATCGGGAAGTCGACGCTCGCGAAGCTGTTCGCGGGCTCGCTGGAGCCGGACGAGGGGGAGCTCGACTTCGCGCTCGACATCGCGTACAAGCCGCAGTACGTCGAGATCGACCAGCCGATGCGCGTCGACGCGTTCCTCTCCTCCATCACCGACGAGTTCGGTAGCTCCTACTGGAACACGGAGATCGCGCAGCCGCTCCAGTTAGAGCGGATCATGGAGCAGAACCTCACGGACCTCTCCGGCGGCGAGCGCCAGCGCGTCGCCATCGCGGCGTGTCTCTCCGAGGACGCCGACCTCTACCTGCTCGACGAGCCCTCCGCGCACCTCGACGTCGAGCAGCGGGTCCGCGCGACGACCGCGATCCGCCGCTACGCCGAGAACCACGACGCGACCGTGATGGTGATCGACCACGACATCTACATGATCGACCTCCTGGCCGACCGCCTGATGGTGTTCGACGGCGAGCCGGCAGCGCGCGGTCACGCCACGCCCCCGCAAGACATGCGCGACGGCATGAACGAGTTCCTCGCCGACCTCGACATCACCTTCCGCCGCGACGAGCGCACCGGGCGCCCCCGGATCAACAAGCCGGGATCGCAGCTCGACAGCAAACAGAAGCGCGAGGGCGAGTACTACTACTCCGGTTAGCCGTTCGGATCGTCCCCGTTAGGGCGTGGAAACCGCGGGACGAAGCCCACGGCGTCGGCCGGGGAAAGGGGTCACGGTAGCCGTTCGCCTCCCGGCTCGTCACCTCGTAGTGAGCGCCTCGCGGTCGTTACGATGTGTATACTAAACCCTCGCCGGCGTCCCCTCTCTGTGAATGCAGTTGGTCCTCGTCGGGGCGTCGTCGCGTAGCGGCCGTCGGTCCGTCACGTCGCCTCTCGCGTTATGAACCGGTCACAGCTCCTGTCGGCGCTGATAGCGCTGCTGGCGCTCACGTCGCTGAGCGTCGCGTCGACGACGCTGGAGACGAGCCTGACGACCGATCCGGACGAGGAGATAAACCCGGACTGGGACAGCCTGCCGATTGGCCAGGACGACGCGGCCGAGATCGAGGAATCCATCGAGGGCGGCGGAGAGAGCGAGGGCGGTAGCGGCTCCGCCGACGGCACGGGCAATGCGGCCGATGAACCCTCGCTCTTCGGCCGCCTGATCGCGCTGTTGAGCCGCCTCTTCCATCTCCTCCTCCCGATTTCAGCGGTCCTGGCGGTGGCTTCGCTGGCGTATCGGTACCGGGACGCTCTGGCCGACCTCTTCGGGCGCAACTCCCCGTCGTCCCCTGCCACCGAGCCGCGACCGGCGGTCGGACGCTGGCCCGGGACGGCCCCCGAACACGACGTGGACCGGGCCTGGGTGGAGGTGTTACGCCGGCTGAACCCGGACCGGCCCGAGACGACGACCCCGGACGAGTGCCGGGCGCTCGCTCGCGATCGAGGCGTCGACCGCGACGCCGTCGAATCGATCGTCTCCGCGTTCGAGCGCGTGCACTACGGCGGACGACCGGTCGAGACGGAGATCGACCGGGCTCGTGCGGGGCTCCGCGCGCTGGAGGGCGGTGTGAAATGACCGGCCCGAGCGGTGCGGACACACACCGAGCCGGCAGCGGGGGGCTGCTCGCTCACCTCGGTCGGGTGACCCGCGTCCTGCTTCTCCTGGTGGGGGTCACGACGCTCGGTGTCGGACTACTCGTCGCGTTCGACCCGGAGCGGGAGGACGTGCTGCGGATCGACGCGGCGATCGAAGCCCTCGGGAGCGACTACGTGGTGCTGGCAGCGCTCGGCCTTCTGGCGGTCGGCCTCGCTCTGTTCCTCGCGGCGGCACAGCGCGTCCGCGGCGTCAGCGAGGCGACACCGCCGGCCGTCGAGGGCGTCCTGACGGCGTCGTATCCCGGTGCGACGTTCGACCGCCACGGTGGTGGAGGACTGACTCGGTTCCGCTCCGCCCGGTCGGCGACCGACCGTCGCCGTCGGCTCCGAGAGGCGGCGACCCGGGCGACGATGCGCGCGGAAGGGTGTTCACGCACCGACGCCGGACGTCGCGTCGACGAGGGCACCTGGACGAGCGACCCCGTCGCCGCGCCCTACCTCTCCGCGTCGGGACGCGGAGTCCCGAGCGGCACCCTCCCCGCCTCGGGGGTCGCCAGCGACGGCGATCCGGCCGATCGAACCGTCGACGCCATCCTGGCGAAGGCGACCGGCGAGAGATCGGCGGTCCCGGACAGTGACCGGGCCGGAGACGAGGGCCTGAATGGGGTAAGCGGCCGGAACTCGGATCGGGACGCCGCGGCCAGAACCGACGGCGGGGTCACGGCCGAACCAGCGTCCGAGTCGAACCGACCGTCGTCGGTTCGGTGGACCGGTCGCTGGCGGGGGATCGCCGCCGTCACGCTTCTCGCGGTGGCGATCGGCGTCCTCGCGGAACGGCCCTCGCTGTTGCTGGTCGGCGCGCTCGCCGGCACGTACGCCGCCTACCCGCGTCTCACCGCGATTCCCGACCCCGACCTGACCGTCCGACGAGAGCTAGATCCGGCGACGCCCGCGGACGGGGACGGGGTGTCCGTGCGGACGACGATCACGAACGAGGGGGACGCGGCGCTCGCGGACGTCCGGATCGTCGACGGAGTCCCGGCGATGCTCTCGGTCGTGGACGGGTCGCCGCGGGGTGCGACGGCGCTGCGTCCGGGGGGCGAGGTGACGATACGCTACGAGCTCCGGGCGCGTCCGGGCCGCCACGCGTTCCAGCCGACGACCGTGCTCTGTCGGGATGCGAGCGGGTCGGTGGAGATCGAACGCTCGCTCACCGCGGCGAGTTCCGTCGAGTGTGAGGCGGAGCTGTCGACCGTCCCGCTGCGCGCACGGAGCGGTCACCGTCCGGGTCCGCTGGTGACCGACGACGGGGGCGAGGGGATCGAGTTTCACTCCGTCGAGGAGTACCAGCGCGGGGACCCCGCGAACCGGATCGACTGGCGTCGGTACGCGCGGACGGGCGAACTCACCTCGATGACGTTCCGCACCGAAGGGCTCGCAGAGGTGATGGTGTGCGTGGACGCGCGACCCGCGTCGTACCGGGCCGCGGACGCGACCGCCCCCCACGCAGTCGCGCTGGCCGTCGACGCCGCCGGCCGCATCGGCGACGCGCTGTTCGACGCGAATCACCGGGTCGGCCTGGCGGGGTTCGGGCGGCACGTCTGCGTGCTTCCGACCCGGAGCGGTCGCGATCACGCCAGCCGGTTCCACCAGCGGCTGGCGACGGATCCGGCCTTCGAGCTGGATCCCCCGGCGACGGGGGGGACGCCCCGGCGTGGCGGCGGGACAGCCTCGTCCCGACTCGCCGGTGGTGACGGCGCGATCGGCGGGGGCTCGGGCGCCAACGGGACCGCACCGATCGACACCCAGCTGTCCAGGGTTCGGACCGGGTTCGGAGCGAACACACAGGTCGTGTTGATCACGCCGCTGTGTGACGACGAGGCCACTCGCATCGCCCAGCGGTTCGAGAGCGGCGGGACCGCCGTCACGGTCGTCAGTCCGGACGTCACCACGGCGGAGACCGCGGGCGGGCGGCTCGCCCGAGCGGAGCGGGCGCATCGGCTGAGCGTGCTACGCAACGCGGGCGTTCCCGTCGTCGACTGGACACCCACCCAGCCGCTGAGTGCGGCAATGCGGGCCATCGCGGGGCGGGGTCGATGACGGCGCCAGACTCGGCGGGGCCGGCCGAGGCGACCGCTCGGCTCGTTCGCCGGCCGGCGGTCGCGAGCAGCGTCATCGCCCTTGCTGCCGGCGGCGTCGCCGTGGCGCTCGTGGTCGATTCGACCCTCCAGCGAGGGATCCTTCGGCTGGCCGTCGGCGGCGCCCTCGCGTTCGGGATCGGTGGACGACTGGCTCGTCACGGCGAGACGGATCTTCGAGCTCTGGGTGCGTTGGTCGTGCTCGGCGGAGGTCTCGCCGTTCTCGTCGCGATGGGGCAGGCGGCCACGCGGCCCCCGCAGCTCGTCCACCGGATCGAGCTGCTCCCGGGGATCGCGGGCCTTTGGACGCTCTCCGCGGCGCTCGCGCCGGTTCGGTTCCCCTGGAGCCGGGCCCTGACGGACGTCGGCACCGGCCTCGTGTTCCTCGGCGTGCTCGTCACGGGGGTGACACGGGGGGCGGGTACGACCGCGCTCCTGCTCGCGACGATCGCGACGATCGTCGCGTGGGACGCGGCCGAGAACGCGGTGTCCGTCGGGGGGCAGATGGGCGTTCAGCGGGGCGCGAGCACCGTTCGGGCCGAACTCGTTCACTCGGGGGTCACCGCGGGCGTCGGCGTGGGGAGCATCGTGGTCGTGCTCGCGGTGGCCCGCCTCGGCATCGACGGCCTCCCGTTCGGCGCGCTCGTCGCGCTCATCGTCGGCAGCGTAGTCCTGGTCCTCGGCACCAACCGGTAACCCCGCACTCGCCGGTCGCGACACTCAGGCGCGCAGCTGCGGCACCGGCATCTCCGAGAGGATGTCGTCGACGATCTCCGTCGTCGAGACGCCCGAAACGCGCGCGTCGGGAGTCACCACGATCCGGTGGGACAACACGGACGGCGCCATCGCCTTCACGTCGTCCGGCGTCGCGTAGGTCCGGCCCGCGAGCGCGGCGTGGGCTCTCACGACCTCGAAGAACCGCTGGATGCCCCGTGGCGACACGCCCGTGTTCACGCGCTCGTCCGTTCGCGTCGCGCGGGCGACATCGACGAGGTACTCCCGAACGCCGGCCTCCACGCGGATCGACTCCGGAACGCGTCGGAGCTGAGTGAGCACGTCGAGCGAGCAGACCGCCCGGACCGATGGCGACGAGGCCTCGCGGCCCGCTCGGCGGTCGATCAGTTCGAGCTCGCCGGCTCGGTCGGGGTAGCCGAGGCTGGTCTTGACGATGAACCGGTCCTTCTGGGCGGCCGGGAGCTCGAAGGTCCCGTCCATCTCGACGGGGTTCTGCGTGGCGATGACGACGAACGGGTCGGGGAGCGCGTGGGTGTCGCCGTCGACGGTCACCTGCCCCTCCTCCATCGCCTCCAGGAGCGCCGCCTGCGTCTTCGGCGGCGCGCGGTTGATCTCGTCGGC
>NZ_JAXRUU010000091.1:0-8673 GCF_034497445.1 Halorubrum sp. AD140 | reverse complement strand
GGTCCCGGCCGCGCCGCCGAGGTCGATCGCGGCCGCGTCCTCGCCGTAAGCGGGCCCTTGCGTCACCGCCGAATCGGCCGCGCCGGTCGCCGCGAGCGCCGTCGCGAGCGCGTCGGGGCCGAGCTTTCCGGTCATCGCTCGCGGAGCCACGCCGCGGTGGCCTCGGGGTCGGCGTCGAGCCCGCCGCCCTGCGCGAACGTCGGCCCGCCGCCGCCGCCGCCGCCGAACTCGTCGGTGGCCGCGTCGACGACCGCCCCGGCGTCGGGGGCCTCACCGTTCGCGCCGGCGGCCTCGTCCGCGACCGCCACGACGACGAACGGCGCGCCGCCCGCGCCGACCGCTGCGACCGCGTCGGGGGCGTCTCCCGTCGCGTCCCCGCCTGCGAGGAGGGCCTCCGCCGGCTCCCGCAGGTCGTTCGGGTCGGCGCCGTCGACGGTGCCGATAGCCCACGTCCAGCCGTCGACCTCCGCGAGCGGAAACTCGCCGATACGGGCGGTCAGCAGGTCGGCGCGGGCGTCTCGGAGCTCTCCCTCTAACCGGTCGACCTCGCCCTTGAGGCGGTCGACCGCGTCCGGGAGGTCGGCGATCCGCGCGTCGAGGCTCGTCGCGGCGTCGAGCGCGGCCGCGTGGACGGCCGCGCCGTGGTCGATCGCGGTCGGCCCGACCGCGAACTCGACGCGGGTCACCCCCTCGCCGGGGTTCGACCGATCCAGCACCGAGATCGGTCCGATTTCGCTCGTGTTCCGGACGTGGGTGCCGCCGCAGGCGGCGACGTCCCAGGTCGGCGCGCCGTCGCCGTCTCCCGATCGCGCCGCGTCGCGCTTGCGGTTCGCGTCGTCTCGGTCCGACTCGCCGCTCCCGCCGGCCCCGCCGACCGTCACGACGCGGACCGATTCGCCCCCGCTCATCGCGCCCTCCTCGGTCTTCGTGTTGAACGCGATCCCGTCGAGCGCGCGGGCCTCGGCCTCCGGATGCGTCTCCCAGGAGACGGGCAGCGAGTCCCACACCGCCCGGTTGGCGAGCCGCTCCAGCTCGACGAGGTCGCCGTCGTCTAGGGGTTCCGCGGTCGTCAGGTCGACGCGGACCTTCTCCGCGGAGATGTCGAAGCCGGCGTAGCCGAGCCTCTCGCAGGTCCGCCGCGCGGCGCCGTAGAGGACGTGCGAGGCGGTGTGTGCCCGGGTGCAGTACGTCCGAAACGCGTCGTCGACGATCGCCGAAACCGTCTCGCCGACCGAGAGCGACCCGGACGGCTCCTCGCCGAGCACGTGGACCACCTCCCCGTCGCGGTCGGTCACGTCGTCGACGAGGACGCCGCCGATCGTCCCCCGGTCGGCCGGCTGGCCGCCGGATTCGGCGTAAAAGAACGTCTCGTCGAGGACGACCTCGCGGCCGTCGACCGACTCCACCGTCGCCTCGAACTCCCGGACCTCGGGCTCCGCCGGCGCGCGTGACGCGGTCATGGACGGCCCGTGGTCCCGGTCGGATAAATAGGTGGCCGGCTCGTCGGTCACTCCCGAGCGACGCTCGTCTGCATCCCCTCCGTGTTGAACGCGCTGCCGGCCCCGTCGTCGTCGAGGACGATGACTCCGGCGCCGGACCCGGTGACCGACTCGAACTCCGCCATCGCCCGGTCGGCCGCGGCCTGCGCGTCGAGCCCCGCGTCGAGGGCGTCCACGGCCCGCCGCGAGAGGGTGACGCGCGCGATGTCTTCGCCGGCTCCCGTCGCGCTCGCGCCCCCCGCCTCGGTGCAGAAGAAGCCGGAGCCGACCTGCGGCACGTCGCCGACCCGCCCCGCGAGCGCGAACGACCGGCCGCCCGTGGAGGTCGCCGCCGCGAACGCCTCGCCGTCGGTCGCCACCGCGCCGACCGTGTCGTGGTCCGGGGCGCGGCCAGCGCCCTCGTCGCTCTCTTCGCTCTCGGCGTCCCCGCCGGCCCGATCGTCGCCCGACCCGAACCGAGTCGCGAGCCAGTCGAGGTGTTCGCGGGGGCCGCCCCGCGGCGGGTCCTCGCGCTCGTACCGCGCTCGTGTCTCGGCGGTGAGCAGGTCGACGCCCGTCTCGACCCCGAAGTCGTCGGCGAGCGCGACGGCGTGGTCACCGGACACGAGCACGTGCGGCGTCTCGGAGTGGACGACGCGGGCGACGCTCGCGGCGCGCTCGACGCCCGGCATCGAGCACGCGGCGCCGACCGCCCGGTCCGACGTCATCACGCCCGCGTCGGTCCGGACGACCCCGTCGGACTGGACCGCGCCCCCGACGCCCGCGTTGAACCGTGGGCTCGATTCGAGGACCGCGAGCGCCGCCTCGACCGCGTCGAGGGGGTCGCCGGCGTCGACGCCGCGGGCGGCCGCCTCGTCGAGGACGGCCTGTCTGGGTTCGGGCTCGTCGGGGACGCCGCCGGCGCCGCCGTGGACGACGACGCGCGTTCGAGAGGCTCGCTGTGACATACGCGAACGTGCCGCGGCGCCCGGATAAGCGTCCGGGAAGCGGCGGGAGGGGACCCGAGTCGACGTGGTGACCGCTCCGCCGCCGCAAGACCTATCCCCGCCGCTCGGGGACTCGCCACCACCGTGGACGAACGCCGCGGACCCGCGACCGACGCCCCCGACGACCCGGCGTCCCGCGCCGGCGGGAAGTCGAACGGCCGGCCCCCGTTCCGCCGTCGTCTCCGCGCCGCGCTTCGCACCCGACTCGGGGTTGACCTGCGCGCGCTCGCGGCGTTTCGAGTCGCGCTCGGCGTCGTCCTCCTCCTCGACCTCGCGCTGCGGGCGCGGAACCTGGGAGCGTTTTACACCGACGCGGGAGCGCTCCCGCGGTCGGTCCTCGCCGAGGGGTACCCCGTCGCCGCGCGCCTCTCGCTGCACGCGCTCTCCGGCGAGGCGTGGGCCGTCGCGCCCCTGTTCCTCGCCGCCGCGGTCGCCGCCGTCGCGCTCGCGGTCGGCCACCGGACGCGACTCGCGACGGCCGCGTCGCTGGTCCTGCTCGCGTCACTGCAGGCGCGGAACCCGTACGTGCTCAACGCGGGCGACACGCTCCTCTGGCAGCTGCTCGGCGCGGGGCTGTTCTGTCCGCTCGGCGCGCGCTGGTCGGTAGACGCCGCGCGCCGCCGGGCGCGGTCCGCGGGGGCCGAAGGGGCGCCCCGCGAGGGAGGACGAGGCCGGTTCGTCGGTCCGGTCTCGGCGCTCCTGCTGGCGGTCGCCGTCGCGGTGTACGTCTCGAACGCGGTCGAGAAGCTCCGCGGCACGGCGTGGACCGGCGGCGAGGCGGTCGGTCAGGTGTTCCGGCTCACGCACCTCCACGGTCCGCTCGGGGACGCCGTTCCCGAGGCGCCGGCGCTGCTCGCGGCCGCCACGTACGGCTGGCTCGCGCTGCTCGTGGCGTCGCCGCTGCTCGTCGCGGCCGCCGGACGGCTCCGGGCGGCGCTCGCCGCGACGCTGCTCGCCGCGCACCTCTCCATGGCGCTCACGCTCCAGATCGGCGTCTTCCCCCTCGTCTCCGCGACCGCCCTGCTCCCGTTCTTCCCGCCGTTCGTCTGGGACCGCGTCGAGGGGGTCACCGGGCCGGCGGGCGACCGCCTCCGACGGTTCGCGGCGGCGCGCCTCGACGACCACGCGCGAAACGGGGGCTCGCCCGACCGGGGGACCCGCGGGCGCGTCGTCGCCGCAGTCGCCGCGATCCTCCTAGTTTCGCTGCTCGCGTGGAACGCCGCGGCGCTCGGCGTCGTGGACCCGCCTGAGCCCGCCGCGGCGGCGGCTCCGACCGAGAGCGACTGGAACATGTTCGCGCCGAACCCGTCGTCGACCGAGACGCTCGTACTCGCGACGGCGACGACCGCGGACGGCGACCGGACCGACGCGCTGTACGGCGACCCCGTCGCGACCGACCGCCCCCCGTCGGACGCGCGGGCGTACCCCACCGCCCGATGGCGGAAGGCCCTCACCCTGCTGGCGGCCGACGGGGACCCGTCTCGCGTCGACGCGCTCCTCGCGCACCTCTGTGACCGCGCGGCGGGATTCGCGGACGACGAGGTCGAGTCGGTGACCGTCTCGTCGGTCGAGATCGACGTGACCGAGGACGGCGAGACCCGGGTCAGCGAGCTCGGAACCCGGGAGTGTCGGTCCGGGTGAGCCGGCTGGCGACTCGACACTTATGCGTCCGCCGCTCGAATCGGTCGACGTGACCGACTCGAGACGGAGCCATCCGCCGACGTCCGTTCTCCTCCCGACGGTCCGCTGGACCGACGCCTGCGAGGAGGTCGCCTCCCAGCTCGGCGAGGATGACGAGCTGTTGGTGGTCTGCGACACCGAGGACGATCCGGTGGCCGCGCGTCGGAGTGGGAGCGCCGGCGGGAAGGCCGCCGAGCTCCCGGACGGGGTCAGCGTCGTCCTCGCGGGCGAACCCGAGGGCTGCTCCGGGAAGGCGAACGCGATCGCCGCCGGGACCGAGGCGGCCAGCCACGACCGGATCGTCTGGACCGACGACGACTTCCACCACCCGCCGACGTGGCTCGCGGAGCTCAACACGGACTACGAGCGCCGGGGGCCGACCACGGAGGTCCCCGTGTTCGTCGGCCGGGACCCGCTCGGACGGCTGTTCGAGCCGGCGTACGTCATCGGGGGGACGCTCGCCGTCTCTCGGGGCGGGCTCGCGTGGGGCGGCGCGGTCGTCTTCGAGCGCGACGACCTCGACGAGGCCGCCTTCCTCGCCGACCTCCGCCGCACCGTCAGCGACGACGGAACGCTCTCGGAACACCTCGACGTGACCGCCGCCGACCGGACCCGAACCGTCGCCGCGGGCGGGTCGCTGCGGGCGTCGCTGGAGCGCTTCGTCCGGTTCTTCCAGATCACTCGCCACCACGCGCCGCTGGCGACCGCGTTCAACGTCGTTCTCTCGGTGTGCCTCGCGGCGCTGTGTCTGCTCGCGCCGGTCGCGGGGGCGACGCTCGTCACGGCGCTGTCGGCCGCGACGTACCGGGCGTTCGGGATCCGGCGGGCGACGTTCCTGCTCGCCGCCCCGTCGGTGATCGCCTCGCCAGTTTTTCTCGCGTACGCGCTCGCGAGGCGGACGTTCGTCTGGGGCGGCCGGCGATACCGCTGGCGGTCGCTGTTCGAGGTGGAGGTCGAGCCGGTCTGAGCCGCGGACGAGACGGCGCTAGAACCGGCAAGCCCTGCGAACGCGGCGCTCACGCCGAAAGCGGCAGGCACTTTAAGCCACCGCCAGAATCCACGAACGTTCATGAGCTACGACAAGGTCGACGTCCCCGACGACGGCGAGGCGATCACGCTCGCCGACGAGGAGACCGGCGAGCTGAACGTCCCGTCGAACCCCATCATCCCGATCATCTACGGCGACGGGATCGGCACCGACGTCGGGCCGGCGGCACAGCAGGTGCTCGACGCGGCCGCGGAGGCCACAGGCCGCTCCATCGCGTGGATGCGCGTCTACGCGGGTGCCAGCGCCCGCGAGATGTACGACGAGAACCTCCCCGAGGACACCGTCTCGGCCATCCGCGACCACCGCGTCGCGATCAAGGGGCCGCTCACGACTCCCGTCGGCGCCGGCTTCCGCTCGCTGAACGTCGCGCTCCGCAAGACGCTCGACCTGTACGCGAACGTCCGCCCCACCTACTACATCGAGGGCGTCCCCTCGCCCGTCAAGAGCCCGGAGGAGATGGACATGGTCACCTTCCGTGAGAACACGGAAGACGTCTACGCCGGCATCGAGTGGGAGGCCGGCACCGACGAGGTCGAGGAGGTACGCGACTTCCTCGAGGAGGACATGGAGGTCGACGACGTCATCCACGACGGGCCGGTCGGCATCGGCGTCAAGCCCATCTCCGAGTTCGGCTCGAAGCGCCTCATCCGCGAGGCGGTCGACTACGCGCTCGCGAACGACCGCGACTCGGTGACGCTCGTCCACAAGGGGAACATCATGAAGTTCACCGAGGGCGCGTTCCGCGACTGGGGCTACGAGGTCGCCGAGGAGGAGTACGGCGACGACGTCATCACCGAGGACCAGCTCTGGGAGGAGCACGACGGCGAGCGGCCCGAGGGCACCCTCGTCGTCAAGGACCGCATCGCGGACAACATGCTCCAGCAGCTGTTGACCCGCACCGGCGACTACTCCGTCGTCGCGACGATGAACCTCAACGGCGACTACATGTCCGACGCCGCCGGCGCGCAGATCGGCGGCCTCGGCATCGCGCCCGGCATCAATCGCGGCCACGGTCGCTGCCTCGCCGAGCCCGTCCACGGCTCCGCGCCCAAGTACGCCGGCGAGGACAAGGTGAACCCCACCGCGATGATCCTCTCCGGCCGCGAGATGCTCGACTACCTCGGCTGGTCCGACGCCGCCGACCTCGTGCGCGACGCCGTCGAGGAGACGATCTCCTCCGGGAAGGTCACCTACGACCTCCACCGCCAGATCGAGGGCGGCGAGAAGCTCGCCACGAGCGAGTTCGCCGACGCCGTCGTTGAGAACATCAAGAAGCTGTCGTAGACAGCTTCTCTGGCCTCCGACTGGCGCCGGAGACATCGAAGAACTGTCTACGACAGTTTTTCGTGCGCCCGGAAATCTCCGATTTCCGGGAACATCGAAGCGCTCGCGTACGCGCCGCTCCCCGTCTCGTTTTTTCATCCCACTCCGCTCCGACGCCGAGCCGCGACGCCGAGAGCGTTACCGACCGGACTCGTAGAACTCCTCGCGGTACACGCGGCCGAACGCGTTCCGGCGGAGCGTGCTGGCGGCCGCGTCGGGCTCGTCCTGGAACGTCGCCGCGACCACGGTGTCCGCGAAGGGGATCGGGTGCCAGACGAGGTTGTCGACGTTGTCGGACCCGATCCGGACGACGTCCTCGTCGTCGAACTCGCTGTCGGCGAGCCACGCGTCGAACTCGCTCTCGTCGCCGACGTGAACCGCGAGCAGCTCGGCGAAGGTGGCGTCGCGGGCCGTCCGGACCACCTCCGGCGTGACCCGCTCGTCGTACTCGTCGGCGTCGAACCTCATTGCCTTCGTCGCCTCGCGGACGACCACCTGCGCGACGGGGCCGACCTCCTCGTAGGCTTCGAGCGCGTCGGCGCGGGTCTCGGGGGCGAACGTCCCTCTGGTGTGCATACCCGGCGTTCGGCGTCGACTGAAAAGGGCGTTCCGCTACGCGGTCGGGTCGGAGTCGGCGTCGGCGTCGCTGTCGTCGCTGCCTTCCGAATCGCCGGTATCGTCCTCCTCGAACATCTCCCGGGTCAGTTCGCGGGCCTCGCGCAGCGCGGCCTCCGTCTCCGGGTTGGTCGCGCCGGACTCGTCGACAGCGCCGGTCGCGCCGGGGGCGCCGCGACCGGTCCGGTGCCCGTGGGCGTGCCCCTCGTGCCCGTGTCCGTGGCCCGCGTGGTCGTGGTCCTCGAGGTCGACGTTCGGTCGCCCGCGGTCGACCGTGTCCTCGAACACCTCGCGGTACTCGGCGTCGTCGGCGTGGGGCGTCACCGCGGCGGCGAGCCCCGCGGGGTCGCGGTCGCTCCAGTCGGGGACGCGCTCGTCGAGCCACGCCTCGTGGTCGTCGCCGTGGAGCATCGCCGTGAACGCGAGGTGGTGTGCGAGGTGCTCGCCGTCGCGCTGGGGGATCTCACAGACGGGGCACGCGTATCCCATTATATACTCAGGTACGGTCGTGAGGCGTAAATCGGCGTCGAACGTTGCTCGCTCGCGATCGGTGGCTCGTCTCGAAGTCGTTGTTGATGACGGCACGGTGAACGCCTGCAAATCCCCAGCCGCTCGGCTAGACGTAATCGCCGACTCCGCGGTGAACGCCTGCAAAGCCCCAGTCGCGAGGACTCGCGCGACTCGCTGCGCTCCTCGTCACTCGCTCCGCTCGTTCCTGCGGTGCTTGCGTCGTCGAGCGTCGTCCTTCCGAGAGACTCCGTCTCTCGTCTTCCCGCTCGCGCTGCTCGCGGGAATCACGACTGCCCCTTTGAGTCCCATCCCAGCACAGCGACCGCACCTCACGCCTCCCCAGCCTCGGCGGACGGCCCGGCGCGGGCGGAGCCGCGCCGGGCCGCCGACCTCCCTCGCGCGTGCGACTTCGCGGCCACAGGCCGCTCGTCGGCACGCGCCACCGCATCGCACGTCATTTATAAGTGATCGTCGCCGTCGCGCTCGGGTATCCGCATCGCGTCGTCGCTCTCGGACGCACCACCTGACGACGCTGTCGCCACTATAACAGCAACTTTATCACTCGCACGGGGCGAAATTCGGGTAAGACTACTCCGTTAGGAGGTCCAACAGTGACTGAAGCCAACACACAACCGGAGGTGAACATCGGTCTCGTCGGTCACGTCGACCACGGGAAGACGACGCTCGTGCAGGCGTTGTCCGGCTCGTGGACCGACCAGCACAGCGAGGAAATGAAACGCGGCATCTCGATCCGGCTGGGGTACGCGGACGCGACGTTCCGGCGCTGTCCCGGCGTCGACGCGCCCGAGTGTTACACCGTCGACGAGGAGTGTCCGGACGGCTCCGAGAGCGAGCCGATCCGGACGGTCTCGTTCGTCGACGCGCCCGGTCACGAGACGCTGATGGCGACGATGCTCTCGGGCGCCTCGATCATGGACGGGGCCGTGCTGGTCGTGAGCGCGACCGAGGACGTCCCGCAGGCCCAGACGGAGGAGCACCTGATGGCGCTCGA
>NZ_JAXRUU010000090.1:0-8772 GCF_034497445.1 Halorubrum sp. AD140 | reverse complement strand
CGCCCCTCGAGCCGCTGGAGCATCTCCGTCGCCGCGGCGGGGGACCGATCGAGTAACGCCGCGAGTTGGCCCGACGACACCGGCGGGGACGAGCGTCGCTCGACGACGAGCAGACCGAGGAGGTACTCCGACTCCGCGGTCACGCGAGCTCACCCTCGGACGGACGGGACCGGGAGCGCCCGTCGACCAGGCGCTCTTCTCCGGGACTGGCGCGTTCGCGCTCGACGCGCGTCGGCGCCCTGTCGACGCGCGTCTCGACCGACATCTCAGCGCACCTCCGGGGCGAACACCCGATCGACGCGGCCGATCGGGTCCGAGCCGGCGACGGATCGAAACGCGATCCGCCAGCCGTCGTCAGACGCTTCCATGCGCGTGGGGACCCACGCGTCCTCACAGCGGTGGACGGCGAGCGCGATCGGGAGCAGCGGCAGTCGGCCGCAGTGCGGTCGAAGCGCGTACCCCGAGACGTCGACCACGAGGTTCGCAGGTCCCTCTTCGACGTCCGCCGGTCCAGTCACCGTCGTGCCGCGTCGGAAGAGGCCGACCTCCCGGAGGACGGAGAGCGACTCCTCGACCGTCCGCCGGTCCGGAGACTGCGCGAGAGAGGCCGCCGAGCCGTCGGGAGCGTACTCCAGTCGGCCCGCCGCCGCCGACAGGAGCGTCACCTGTTCGGACGGCGACAACCGGTCCCCGAGTTCGACGGCCATGCTCTCCAGCAGGCGGACGCACAGTCCGTCCGGGTCGGCGAGCTCCTCGGCGTGCACGAAGTACGCGTTCATGATCGCGGATTCGACGAGGTCGTAGCCGTGTCGCGAGAGCGTCTCGAAGACCGCCGCGGCGACGCGGTGACAGAACTCCACGAGCTCGCGAGCGACCGCGGGCCGGCGGTTCACCACGGGCTCTGAGAGGGACCAGTCGCGAGTGCCGTGCTCCGACTCACAGCACGTCCTGATCGGGGTCGTTCCGCCCATTCGATCCACCTCCTGGCAGACGACGATGTCGTAGTACGGGACCTGCGGGTCGTACCGGCGCAGGGCTCGCCGGTACCGCGTCGTCGCGTGGGCGGCCGCCCTGGCCGTCGCCCGCGTCTCGAACCGGAGATCGGACGCCGGAACGGGACGGTCGCCGTATCTCGCACAGACGAGGGCGTAGTCCCCGTCTTCGCTGGCCAGCGACTCGATGTGGTCGCGGAGCTCCGTGAGCGTCGTTCCGATCACGGACGGACCACCTCCCCGGTCGGATTCGGTCCGAGTCGGCCCGCCGTCCGAGTCGCGCCGGCTCCGAGCGGGCGGAGCCATCGACGAGCGCCGCCGATCGCGCTCCCCGTCCGCCGTCGAGCGAGCGTCGTCGTCGATCGTCGGTCGTACATAGGTGTGCGTCACTCCGTGAAGCGCGGGTGCGTCTCCCGGTCGTCGGGTTGCGGTCCGGCGAACCGGCCCCGCGCGACCGTGGCAGTCGGTTTCGTGGTCATGTTACCGTCGGACGTCGACCGGCCGTTCGGCGGCGATGAACGGTTCGTCGCTCCCCGCGGACAGCGCCATGCCGCCGCCGTCGAGCCGACACACCCGCACCGCGGGCGGGTCCGGGATACCGTACTCCGCGGGGTCTCCGAACGTGCCGGCGATGGCCCACTCGCGGGCCCGCATTCACAGGTCCCCCGCGACGATCTCCGCGACCCGCTGCCGGTCGAACAGCTCCTCGTCGCCGAACTCGTCCGGATACTGATCCCGAGCCACCAGCTCCGTCTGGAAGAGGTTCGTGATCGGTCCCTGTTCGGCGGTCCCTCCCTTGAACACTCGCCCCTCCCGCACCGCGGTGAGTTCGCTGCCGACGGAGTCGTTCTCCATCGGCTCGACGTACGCCTCGGCGAACTCCTCGTCGGAGTAGGTGACACCCCAGTGGACGAACAGCTGGTCGGGGTCGTACTCGACCAGCGTCTCGTAGTCCGTCTCGCCGTTCTCGCCGGTCTCCGCGTCGGCGAAGGCGTCTCGGATCCCGAGGTCGCGGTAGTGTTTCATCTCGTAGCCCGCCGCGGTCGGGTCCATCACGTAGAACGTTCCCTCGCTCGGATCTGAGCCGCCGTTCACGAGGCCGATCGACGGTCGCTCGTCCTCCGGCGGCAGCCGCGACTCGATCTCGGCGAGCATCTCGTCGTGGACCTCCGCGAACGCCTCGTACCGCTCCTCTTCTCGAAACAGCCGCGAGACCCGCTCGAACGATTCGTACAATCCGTAGAACTCGTACTCCTCGCCCCACGAGTCGTCGCGTTCGCGGCGGATGAAGCTCCCGAAGAACGGGGCGACGTTCTCGGCGACCTCGTCGGTGTCCTCGTTGTCCCAGTCGAAGTACACGCTCGGGAGGTTGGGGTCGATCAGGTGCACGTCCGCGTCGATCTCGTAGAAAACCTCCTTGTCGATCTCCTCGCCGCCGCCCCTGAGGTCGGTCACGTCGTCGGTGGGGAACTCCACGCCGTCGAGCTCCGAGTAGAAGAGGTCGTTGAGCTCGCTCTGTCCGCCGTACGCGAGGTCCGTGCCGACGAGGTCGTCGGCCCGCCCGAGCGCGATGGCCATCTCCGCCCAGGCCTCCTTGTACGTGACGTACCTCTCCGGTACGTCCTCGAACGTCACGGTGCCCGCGGGCTCCATGGAGACCGTGTAGGAGTCGTCCCCGGTGGACTCGTCATCCTCGGCGGACTCGTCGTCCGCACTACCGCCCTCGTCTGCAGCGCGTCCCGTACAGCCCGCGAGTAGTCCGCCGCCGACGACCGTTCCGCCGTACTTCACGTAGTCTCTGCGCGTCTGTGTGTCTCGGAACGGATCCTGTCTCGGCATAGTTTTAGGCCCACCTAAACAACCTTAACTCCTACGATTTTTAGGCAAGCCTAAAATATTGGGGAGGACGCCTCCAGTCAGACGCCGTCCGTGATGATCCCGGCCACCCGCTCGTGATCGAACAGTCGTTCGCGCTCGTCGAACGCGGGATACGTGTCGCCGTTCTCGTAGGCCGGCCACGCGCGGAACTCTCTTTCGGGCCGCCGTCAGGCGCTTGGTTCGTTCGATCTCGCACTCGGCCGCGGTTGACCTGCTCTTCATTGTGGTTGAACTACTCTTCACTGTCGGACTCTCACACGTACGCACGAATCT
This sequence comes from Halorubrum sp. AD140, assembly GCF_034497445.1. Lineage (NCBI taxonomy): Archaea > Methanobacteriati > Methanobacteriota > Halobacteria > Halobacteriales > Haloferacaceae > Halorubrum > Halorubrum sp. AD140. The sequence continues at coordinate 5,629 of NZ_JAXRUU010000090.1, read as the reverse complement.
CCTCGTCGTCGATCACGTCGAGGAGTCGATCCGGTCCGATGACCTCGACCAGTCGCCGAAGACCGCGCTCTGTTGCCGCCTCGACCTCTCGGTCGGTCCGTCGCGTCTCGAACGCTCGATCGATATAGGCCTCTCGAAGGTCCGTCAGTCGGTCTTCGGGAAGGTCAGCTTCCGACTCGCCGTCGAACCACGTGCGCCAGCGGTCGCGTTCGGCCCACTCGCCCGCGAACTCGGCGTCGGATCTGAGCCAATCGTAGTGCGGTGCGACCCCGCCCGAGTACCCGCGCTCGGTTCTGCGATCTTCTAACAGACATCGGGCGACGTGCGCGCCGTGACCCGCAACGACGATGGCCTGCGCGCTTCGATCGCCGGCCGGTGACGCCACGTACAACCCGTCGACTGACGTTCGACCGTCCTCGTCTGGATACTCCGGGTCGAAGCGCTCCTCGACCTCGCCGTGGTGCTCCTGTCGCTTGAACATGGCGTCATCGTCCAGCCCGCGGAGATACGAGCCGTCGTACCACGCTGCAGCGACGACGTGCGTTGCGGAGTGTACCCCTCCGGTCTGTGTCTCGACGACGAACCGCTCGTCCGCGTCCGGCCGTGTGACCGATTCCACGCGCTCCTTGACGACGTCACAGCCCGCCTCGCTGACGTGGGCGTGCATGAGATCCGTGAAGTCTTCAACGGAGATACCAGCGGGGAATCCGAGGTAGTTCTCCAGATAGGCACACCGCGGCAGGGCCGCGCTCCCCTTGTCGAAGACGACCGTGTCGAGGCCGTAGCGTGCGGTGAACACGCCCGCCGAACAGCCCGCTGGCCCGCCGCCCACCACGATCACGTCGTGGTGCGACGTCGGTTCAGGCGTCCCCATTGACGATGTCCGCGACTCGCTGGCGGTCGAACAGCTCCTCGTCGCCGAACTCGTCCGGATACACTCCTCGCGCGGCCATCTCCAACTGGAAGAGGTGGATGATCGGTCCCTGGTAGGTCTGTCCCGCATAGAACACGCGACCGTCCTGTACCGCGGAGAGGTCGCTCGCCACGTCGTGGTCCTCCAGGTGGTCGACGATGTTGCTCTGGAAGTGTTCGTCCGAAATCTCGCCTTCGATCCGAACGGCGATCGCGTCCGGATCGATGTCGAGAAGCGTCTCGTAGTCGATCGTCCCGCCACCGGCTTGGGCGTCCACGACGTCGTTTTCGGCCAGCGCGTCACCGACCTCCAAGTCGCGCCACTGTTTCGACTGCGTTCCCGCGCCGATGCGGTACGGGTAGTACGATTCGGGCGGGGTTTCGGCGGGAACGAGGATGGCGATGTCGGGCCCCTCGTCCGGAAGGCGGGATCGGACGCGTTCGAGCACTTCGTCGTGATACGCTTGGAACGCCTCGTATCGCTCCTCTTCTCCGAAGACCTCCGAGAGCTTCTCGAAGGCTTCGTACAGCGAGTAGTACCGGTAGTCGTGCCAGTCGTACACCTGCGTGAAGACCGTGTTCCCGAACCACGGTGCGACGTTCTCGCGGATCTCCTCGACGTCGTCTTCGCTCCACTCGAGGCGGTTGATCATGAAGTTCGGATCGACGACGTGGAGGTCCGCGTCCAGTTCGTAGAAAACCTCCTTCCCGGTTCCCTCGTCGTAGAGCTCCGTGAGATCGTCCTTCTCGACGGAAACGTCCGGCAGCTCTTCGTACAGGTGCGCGCCGAATCGGGCGCTGACCCCGATCGCTTCGAGACCGTCGGCCCGTCCGAGAGCGACGCCCATGTCGGCGTAATCACCCGTGTACGGAATCCACGTCTCGGGGGGCTCCTCGAACTCGACCTCACCGACCGGTTCCATCGTCACCGAGTAGCTCTCATCCTCGGGTTCAGTCTCCTCAGCTGACGTGTCGTCCCCGGAACTGTCGCCACCGCCGTCGCCGGTACACCCCGCGAGCAGCCCGCCGCCGACGACCGCGCCGCCGTACTTCACATAATCTCTCCGCGTCGGTGCCTCCTGCCGAATCGTCTCGTTGTCGTCGCTCATTGTTAGATGTCTCCGTTGATGATGTCCGCAACGCGCTGGCGGTCGAACAGCTGTTCGTCTTCGGGTGTCTCGCCGAGGCCGTGCCACTCTCCGAACTCCTCTGAATAGAGCTGTTTGGCGACCATCTCGGTCTGGAACATGTTGACGATCGGCCCTTGGACGGCGGTTCCACCGGGATATATCTGATCTTCTTTCACGGCTGTCACCTCGCTCATAACGGAATCCTCGCGGAGCGTCTGGGTCTGTTCGGTGACGAACTCTTCATCGGCGACGCCATTGTCGAGAAAGATCATTTCCGGATCGGCTTCGAGCAGCCCCTCTCCGTCGGTCGTCGTCCAGAACGGACCGTCGAACTCGGCGTCCGCGAACGCGTTCACGACACCGAGTTCGCGGTACTGTTTCTTGCTGTAGGTGCGGACCTCGCCGTCACGGACGACCTCGGGGGTCGTCTCCTCGAAGTAGATGACGTTCGCGTACACCTCGCCGCTGAAAATCCCGCCGACCATCACCGTCGGTCGCTCCGATTCAGGCGGGAGTCGACTGGTGACCTCGTCGATCAGCTCGCGGTTGACTTCGATGATCGCCTCCGCGCGGTCCTGCTCTTGAAACACCTGTCCGTAGATCTCGGTCTGCTCGTAGAGGTCGAGATACGGATACGGCTCGCCGTCGCCGTACTTGTAGAAGCCGTCGGCTCGTGGGCCACGCGCTCGCTGACCGAAAATCGGGCCGACGTTCTCCTCTATCTCTGAGATGTCCGCGGCGTCGAGTTCCCAGCTCATCATCAGGTTCGGGTCGATAGTGATGATGTCGGGGGCAATCTCGTAGAACACCTCTTTGTCCGCCTTGCCGTCGGTCATCAACGATGTGTCGAAATCGGTTTCGGGGTCGACGCCTGGGAGTTGCTCGTAGAAATGCGTCGGCCACTTCTCGTAGGAGAACGCATCGACGGTGTCGCTGTGGCCGAGCGCCGTCACGACGTCCGCGACGAACCCCTCGGAATCAAATAAGCTCTCGGGCACCGAATCGAACTCGAGGTCGCCCACCGGCGGCATCGATGCCGTCCACGACTCGGACGCGTCCGATTCCTCCTCGGTCGTATTGTCCGATTCCTGCGTCGTCTCGGTTTCGCCGCCGGTACACCCCGCGAGCAGCCCACCGCCGACGACCGTTCCGCCGTACTTCACGTAGTCTCGCCGCGTCGGTGCTCCCTGTCGAATCGTCTCGTTGTCGTCACTCATTGTTAGATGTCTCCGTTGATGATGTCCGCGACGCGCTGGCGGTCGAACAGCTGTTCCTCTTCGGGAATCTCGCCCAGACCAGGGAACTCGCCGAAAGTCTCCGGGTACAGGTACTTCGCCGTCAGTTCGCTGTAGAACAGGTACGCAACGGGACCGGCGTACGGCGTCCCACCCGGGTAGTACGCGTCGTTCTGGATCGCGGTGAGCTCGCTTCCGACCTCGTGTTCGCTCACTTCCTCCACGGTGTCTTCGTGGCTCACACCTTCGACGTCGCCGTAGAAGAGCGACGAGGCTTGGATGAGCACGTCCGGATCGATTTCCAAGAGCGTCTCGAAATCGACGGCGGTCCCGAACTCGAAGGGCACGTCGTCGCCGTACGTCTCCCGAATCGCACTTCGAGCTCCGACCTCCCGGTAGTGCCGCGTGTGGATCCCACCGTCTTCGATGTCGTACGTGTAGAACTCGCCGTCGTAGTATCCGACCTGCATAACCGTCGGTCGTTCCTCTTCGGGCGGTAAGTCGGAGTGGATGGTTTCGGTCAGATCCTCGTCGACCTCTCTGAGCGCGGCGACCCGGTCCTGCGCTTCGAACGCCTCACCGAACTTCTCGTAGAGGTCGAACAGCGTGTAGTACGTGTACGTCTCGTCGCCGTCGTAGCCCTCTGTCCAACTGTACCGGTTGGCGAAGAAGGGGGCGACGTTCCGTTCCAGTTCCTCGATGTCGCTCTCGTCGAGCCCTTCGAGCGTCGGCGCACGGAGGGGATCGACCGCGATCAGGTCCGGATCGATTTCGTAGAGTACCTCTTTGTCTATTTGGTCCCCGTAGAAGCTCTCGATTCCGTCGAGATCGATCGACACGCCGGGCAAAGTTTCGTGTAGTGTGAACCACAGACTGTCGGGACGAGCGGCCCCGACGACTGCGTCACCGTGGCCGAGTTCGTACGCGATGTGGATCCACTGCCGGTCGAACGCCACCACTCTCTTCGGTGGCGCGTCGAACTCCACTTTGCCCACCGGCGAGAGGTCGACCGTGTAGCGCTCGTCGTCGGCCGCGTCCGACTCCTCGCTGCTCGACTCGTTCGACGTCGAATCGTCGCTCTCGGGGCCGTCGCCGGTACAGCCGGCGAGCAGTCCACCGCCGACGACCGTTCCGCCGTACTTTACGTAATCGCGCCGCGTCGGTGCCTCGCGTCGGATCGTGTCGTCGTTGTCGTTCATTGTTAGAAGTCTCCGTTGATGATGTCCGCGACGCGCTCGCGGTCGAACAGCTGTTCCTCTTCGGGAACGTTCGGATACTGTTCGGGATCGAACGCGCCGAATTCCTCCGGGTACAGCTGTCTCGCGGTCAACTCGGTCTGGAACAGGTTGACGATTGGACCCTGTTCGCCCCACGCGCCGGGGAGGATGCGCTCCTCTTGGACCGCCGTCAACTCCTGGCCGACCGAGTGGTCCTGCATGGGTTCGAGCCACGTCTCGCGGAACAGCTCGTTGTCGAACCGGTGTCCGTTCTCGGGCGCGCCGTCTGAGGAACCTTGGTGGCCGATACCCCAGTGGATCACCAACACTTCAGGGTCGACCTCAAGCAGATACTCGTAATCGGCCTCGGTGTTGCCACTCTCAGTGTCCTGGAACGCGCTGATAACCCCGAGATCGCGGTAGGTCTTCAGCTCGTAGCCGTCGGCGGTCACGTCCATCGGATAAAAGAGGTTCTCTGATGGCTTTGACCCAGAGTTGATCAACCCGATCTCGGGGCGGTCGTCCTCGGGCGGGAGCCGCGACTGTACCTCGGCGAGAACCTCGTCGTGGATCTCGGCGAGCGCCTCGTAGCGGTCCTCCTTTCGGAACACCTGTGCGACCTTTTCGAAGGCTTCGTACAGCGAGTACAGCGGGTAGTCGATCTCCTCGCGGAACGGTCGTCGGCGCCGGCAGTTGTTCCCGCAGATCGGGCCCACGGCCTCCGAAATCTCCTCGATGTCGTCGTCGTCCCAGCTGTCGTCCCAGTACTTGATCGCGGCGGGATCGAGGAAGTGGACGTTCGCGTCGGTTTCGTAGAAGACCTCCTTGTCGTACCCGCCGTCCTTCCAAAAGCTCACGCTCGCGTCCCTGTCGATCGAGACGTCGAACACGTCGTAGAACAGCTGCGGGGCCGGGTACGAGCCGTTCGAGAGGATCCCGTCTTCGACGCCGAGTGCGACGCCCATGTCGACCCACGCGCCGCCTTCGGCGACCCACGTCTCCGGGACCGAGTCGAAGCTGACGTTCCCGGCCGGCTCGATATCTACTTCGTACGAGGTGTCTTCGGAGGTGTCTTCGGAGGTGTCTGCCGACTCGTTCGTCGTGTCTCCGGATCCGCTCCCGCCGGTACACCCTG
>NZ_JAXRUU010000089.1:0-8811 GCF_034497445.1 Halorubrum sp. AD140 | reverse complement strand
AGTCGCGCCGACAGCGATCGACCCTCCTCGCGCGCCGCCGCGTCCGCGAGCGCGAGCGCGAGGCCGTGGCGCGCCGCGGGCGTCTCGTCCGGATCGAGGCGAGCGAGCGCGTCGACGGCGGTGTCGCCCTCGTCGCCGTCGACTCCGCGCAGCGCCGACTCGCACGCCGACAGTGGCTCGGTCCAGCCGGGAAGCGGGGCGGCCTCGCCGAGACCGCCGGCCGCGTCGTCGCCGCCGGCGCCGCAGTCGTCACCGTCCCCGGGCCCCACGGCGACGAGGAACCCATCGCGCTCCGTGATCTCGCCGCGAGCGGTGGCGAGCGGCGTCGTCAGCCCGAGGGAGAAGGAGCGCAGGCGCATCTGTCAGAGGGCGAGCCCGGCCGCGAACGCGACCGCGTACGCCGCGAGGAGCTTTCCGGTCGCTTCCAGCGCCGGGTTGAGCGCCTCGCCCGAGGTCTCGGTCAGCACGGTGCGCGCGACGGCGACCGCGAGCGGGAGCGTGACGAGCGGGAGGAGGGCCGCGGCTCCGTCCCCGCGAGCGACGAACCAGAACGGGGCGAGGTACGCGAGCGCGAGCAGCGCGACGTACTGGACCCGGGAGAAGCGGTAGCCGAACCTGACAGCCAGGGTCCGCTTGCCCGTCTCCGCGTCCTCCTTCAGGTCTCTGACGTTGTTGACGACGAGGATGTTCGTCGACAGCGCGGCGACCGGGAGGCTGGCGACGACGGCCGCGAGCGTGACGGTCCCGTCGGGGGGCCACAGCGGGAACGTCCCCCCGACGAGCGCGGCCGCCTGTACGTAGTAGGTGCCGGTGACGGCGATGACGCCGAAGAAGACGAATACGAACAGGTCGCCCAGCCCGTGGTAGCCGAGCGGGTACGGCCCGCCCGTGTACGCGATCCCCGCGGCGACGGACGCGAGCCCGATCACGAGGATCGGGACGCCGCCGACGGACACGAGGTACGTGCCGACGGCGATCGCGGCCGCGAACGTGAGCCACATCGCTCGCTTCACCTCGGCCGGCTCGATGAGGCCGCTGGCGACGACGCGGGTGAACCCCTCGCGGTCGTCGGTGTCCGCGCCCTGGATCGCGTCGTAGTAGTCGTTCGCGAAGTTGGTGCCGACCTGTATCAGCGCCGCGCCGACGAACGCCGCGAGCGCGGGGAGCGGCGCGAACGCCCCGGTTCGGAGCGCGAGGCCGACGCCGACGATCACGGGCGCGGCCGCCGCGGGCAGCGTCTGCGGGCGCGCGGCGATCACCCACGCCCGGCGCCGCGACACCTCGGTGCTCATTGTCGGCGCTAGGCGCGTCGCGTCCCTTAAGCTTGCCATCCCGGATCGATCCGGCGGGCTCGTCCGCGACACCCACAGCTATGGCCGTCGGCGTCGAGCCCCCCGCATGGCCCGCGTTCCATACGTCGACGCGTCGGACGTGCCCGAGGAGTACGAGGAGCTGCTGGAGTCGTCGCTGCAGGGGAAGCCCCTGCACGTCTACCGGTCGCTCGGGAACAACCCCGAGGTGCTCGCCGGGATGCGCTCGTTCCTCGGCTCGCTGTGGACGGACAGCGGACTCTCGGACCGCGAGCGCGAGCTCGTGATCCTCGCCGCCGCCCGCGAGACGCGGAACCGCTACGAGTGGCACCAGCACGTCAACATCGCTCGCGGCGTCGGAATCGACGACGACGTCATCGCGGGCGTCGGCACCGGAGACCCGTCGCCGCTCGACGCAGACGAGACGACGCTCGTCGAGTACGCGGTCGCGGTCCTCCGCGGCGAGGTCGATGCGGTCGTCCATGACGAGGTCGCCGCCCGCTACGACGACGAGACGATCGTCGGGATCGCCGCGCTCGCGCAGGGGTACGCCGCGCTCGGTGGGATGATCGAGGCCTTCGACCTCGAACTGGAAGCGGGGAGCGAGTTCCACGGCTGGGACCCGCGGTAGGTCGGGACGAGCGGGAGCCTCGCCCCGCCGACCGACAGATACGACAGGGGGCGGCCCCTACCGATCCTATGAGCGACACGACGGCCGACGGGGAGGTCGGGTCGGAGGCGACGGAGCCCGAGGCGACCGAGGCCGAGGCGAACGGGATCGCGGCGCGCTACGAGGAGGTCGACGGCGAGCGGCTGCTCGCGTTCTCGGCCGACGGCGGGCGGGCGACCGTCGCACAGAACATCGACGGCTACGCGATGTTGAAGGTCCGGGCGGGGCCCACCGGCGACGAACTGGAGCGGTACTACGGCTTCGAGATGGCGCTCGACCACGTCGCGGAGCTCCTCGGTGTCGCCGTCGACGACCTTCCGATTCCGGACGCCGCCGCCGACATGGGGATGTGACGCCGGAACCGTCGGTTTGCGCACCGGAACCGTCGGTTGGCGCGCCCGGAGACGACTGAAAAGCGCGGGCGCGCTCGTCGAGCACCCCGCGACGCGAGCTACTCGTCGCCCTGCGCGTCGACGATCACGACCTCGCCGTCCTCGACGGTGACGTTGATGAGCGTCTTCACGTTGTAGTCGGTGCCGTCGAGCTCGTTGTCGCCGGCCTTCTTGATGACGGCGACGACGTCGACGACCTCGGCGCCGACCTCGTTAGTCAGCGCGTCGAGGATCGCCTTCATCGTGCCGCCCGTCGAGAGCACGTCGTCGATCACGAGCACGCGGTCGCCCTCCTCGACGTCGTTGATGTACATCTCCGACTCGGAGTAGCCGGTCTCCTGGAACAGCGGGACCTCGCCGTCGAGGCCGTACTGGCGCTTGCGGATGACCACGAGGGGGATGTCGGTCATCAACGAGAGCGCGGTGGAGATGTGGATCCCCATCGCCGCGGGGGTGACGATCTTGTCGACGTTCTCCAGCTCCGCCTTCCGGATGATCCGGATGACGATCTCCCGGAGCAGCTCCGGTTCGAGCATGGGGACGCCGTCGCTGATCGGGTGGACGAAGTACTGGTACTCGCCTTTCTCGATGATCGGCGCGTCGAGGAGCGACTGCCGCAACTGGTCCATGTCGCGGGTAGTCGGGCGCGTTAATAAAGCGTGGCGGTTGCGCGATCGAGGTGTGGCTCGGTGACACGGCGCGACTCTCCTGAATGACACACGCACACGACCCGACCGATCAGAGCGTTTTTGCGTGTTCGAGCACCGCCGCTTCGCGGAACGTCCCCTCCTCGAGGACGGTGAAGCCGTCGAAGGCGACCGTCGTCTCGGTGAGCGTCATATCGAGGTGGAGATCGCACGCGACGCTCCCGCCGAGGGTGACGTTGTCCCCGATGGCGACGTGCATCGTGCCCCGCCGCTTTTTGTCCGTGGCTTGGTTCCCCGTGAGCTGGACGTCCGGGTTCGTCCCGATAGATGGAGCCTCCGCGATGTTGCGCGCGCAGTCGCCAGCCGATTCGACGAGCGCCGTGAGTTCCTCCGCCTGCACGCCCCCCGAAATCTCGACGACGCTCCCGTCCTCGACCGTGAGTTCCACCGGGCTGTCGAGTCGGCCGAGTTCGTCGATCGAGTAGTCGACGACGACCGTGCCTCGCGCGCTCCCTTCCACCGGAGCGATCGCGGATTTCCCGGCGGGCAAGACGACGAGGCCCCGGTCGAATCCGTCGTCGATCGGGAACCCGCTGCGGCCGCTGAGGTCGACCGTCAGGTCCGTTCCCCCGTCGTTCGTGATCCGCGCGGACTCGGCGGCGGTCTGGATCCTGGCGACCGCCCTCGTCACCTCCAGCAGCGCCTCGTAGTCCGTGTCCAACTGGTCTCTCAGGATCTCCTCGGTGACGCCGCGCATGAGGACGAAACGCGTCCCGGCCTCCGCCGCGTCTCGTCGGGCGTCCGTGTGCGCGATGTCGTACGTCCCGACGTCGAAGACGACGTCGGCCGCCTCGAGCGCGCCGGCGACCACCGCCGGCTGATCGACGTTGTGGCCGCCGAGCCGGGGCTTCACGAGCAGCGAGGTCGTCGCCCCGGCAGCTCGGGCGGCGCTCGCGAGCGGTCGGGCGACGCGCACCATCAACGGGTCCGTGAGGACGACGACCTCTTCGTCGGACCGCACCTCGCCCACGTTCTCGACGACGTCTCGACAGGTGTCGCTGTATTCGAGTTCGTTCACGGTACGACCACGACAGCTGACGACTAAGGTATTCTGTCGCCGCATCTCGGGCGTCCGCCTCCGAACACCGACGAACCCTCCCTCGGTCACGACGCGTCGTCGCTCACTCGAACTCCGGATCGCGCTTCTCCAGGAACGCGCGCATCCCCTCGCGCTGGTCGTGGGTGCCGAACAGGCCGGACCACGCCCGGCGCTCCAGGGCGAGCCCGCCGCGCTGGGTCCCGTCGTGGACCGCGTTGAGCGCCTCCTTCGCGGCGCGGGTGGCGAACGCCGGCTTCGCTGCCAGCTCGCCGGCCAGCTCGTCGATCCGGTCGTCGAACGCGTCGTCGGCGACGACCTCGCCGACGAACCCGACCTCGGCCGCCTCCGCCGCGTCGATCCGCTCGCCGAGGAAGACGAGCCGTTTCGCCGTCTCGTCGCCGACGAGCCGCGAGAGCCGCTGGGTGCCGCCCCACCCCGGGACGATGCCGAGGTCGATCTCGGTCTGGCCGAGCACCGCGCTCTCGGCGGCGACCCGGAGGTCGCACGCCAGCGCCAGCTCGCAGCCCCCGCCGAAGGCGTAGCCGTCGATCGCTGCGACGGTCGGCGCCGGAAACGACTCGATCGCATCGGCGACGCGGTGACCGAGCTCGGCGTACGCCTGCGCCTCGGGCGTCGACAGCTCGACCATGTAGGAGATGTCCGCGCCCGCGACGAACGCCTCGTCGCCCGCGCCGGCGAGCACGAGCGTGCGGGCGCCCGCCGCCTCGGCCTCGTCGAGGGCGTCCGCGATCGCTTCGAGCGTGTCGACGGTGAGGGCATTGAGCTGCTCCGGGCGGTCGACGGTGAGCGTCGCCACGTCGCTGTCGGCGTCGACGTCGAGCGTGATGGGTTCTCGCGTCATACCGGCCTCTCGGGTGCCCGCGTGAAAGACGTTCGGCAGGCGGGGCGGTCGGGCGCGGGCGGCGAGACCCCGCTCGCGTTCGCCGCGCTCAGATGTCCTCGCGACTGTCGATCTCGGTGTAGATGAACCACGCGGCGGAGTACGCGCCGAGGAACAGCATGTAGCCGACGACGAGCCCGACGAGCTGTCGGGAGCCGAGCCCGCCCGGCAGCGTCCGCGAGAGGACAGCCAGCGCCACGGCGAACACGACGAGCGAGAACAGCCCGGAGAGGGAGTACACGCCCAGGTCGGAGGTGAGACGATCGCGCACGGATCGCCTATCGCGGGGCGCCGATAAACTACCTCCGGTTGCGGCGACGCGTCGTGGTCGATTCGACAGACGGCGCTCGGGACTCGTCTCCGCTCGCCCCATCGTTGCGCGGATTGCAACCCCTATATGCCCTCGGCCACACGGACGCGTATGAACGGGAACCGGTTCGGTCGGCTCTTCCAGGTGACGACGTACGGCGAGAGCCACGGCGACGCGATGGGCGTGACGGTCTCGGGCGTGCCCGCGGGCGTCGAGCTCGACGAGGAGGCCATTCAGGCGCAGCTCGACCGGCGCAAGCCGGGACAGTCGATGATCACCACCTCCCGGGGCGAGCCCGACGAGGTCGTCGTCAACTCCGGCGTGCAGGACGGCTACACCACCGGGACGCCGATCGGCATGGTGATCCAGAACAAGGACGCGCGCTCGGGGAAGTACGAGCCGTACGTCACCGCGCCGCGGCCCTCGCACGGCGACTACACCTACTCCGCGAAGTTCGGCACCCGCAACTGGGGCGGCGGCGGGCGCTCCTCCGCGCGCGAGACGGTGAACTGGGTCGCGGCCGGCGCCGTCGCCGAGCAGGTGCTCGGCGCCTCCGCGTACGACGTGGAGATCAAGGCGCACGTCAACCGGATCGGCGACGTCGAGGCCGACGACGTGAGCTTCGAGCAGATCCTGGAGCAGTCGGAGGAGAACGACGTGCGCTGTGCCGACCCCGACGCGGCCGCCGAGATGCAGGCGCTGATCGAGGAGTACCAGGAGCGCGGCGACTCCATCGGCGGCTCCATCTACTTCGAGTGCCGGGGCGTCCCGCGCGGGCTCGGCGCCCCGCGGTTCGACGGGTTCCCCGCCCGACTCGGCAAAGCCATGTTCTCGATCCCGGCGACCACCGGCGTCGAGTTCGGGCTCGGCAGCGACGCCGTCGACGTCGCCGGCAGCGAGCGCAACGAGGACTGGACGTTCGACGACGGCGAGTCGTTCGACCACGTCGAGAGCGACGAGGGCGACCCGGTCCCCGTCGGCAACGACCACGGCGGGCTCCAGGGCGGGATCACCACGGGCGAGCCGATCTACGGCGAGGCGACGTGGCACGCGCCCACCTCGATCCCCAAGAAGCAGCGCTCCGCCGACTGGGAGACGGGCGAGGAGAAGGAGGTGCAGGTCGTCGGCCGACACGACCCCGTCCTCCCGCCGCGAGCCGTCCCCGTCGTTGAGGCCATGCTGTACTGCACCGTCCTCGACTTCATGCTGCTCGCCGGCCGGATCAACCCCGACCGCGTCGACGGCGAGCCGGGACGGTACGACACCAACTACCACCCGAGCAGCCCGGAGAACGAGTAACGCCCGGCGTCGACTCCGACTCTCGCGAGCGGTCGAGATTTTTTGTCGGTCCGTCTCCCACCTCCCGTATGATACCGCAGGTCTCCCCGCCCGACTGGCTGCGAGACGTCCTCTCGGCGTACAACGACGTGGTGTCCGAACTGGGCTGGTTCCTCGCGAGCTTCGGCGTCATCTACGCACTCGGCCACCTGTTCCTCCTCCCGGTCGTCACCCGCGTCATCGGCTCGCGGAATCGCAACAATCCCACGATCGAGACCGCGACGGAGACGTACCTTCGGGTGGTGCTACTCGGATTCGCGACCCTCGCCGGGGTGATCGCCGCCGGCTACGGGCGCGTGCTCTCCGAGACGGCGGTCATCGTCGCGGCGATCACGTTCGCCCTCGGCATCGCCGGACAGCAGGTGTTCGGGTCGCTCATCAGCGGGATGTTCCTCGTCGCCGACCCGGACTTCAACGTCGGCGACTGGATCGAGTGGCCCGAGGGAAGAGGCACCATCGAGGCCGTACACTTCCGCGTCACCCGGATTCGGACGTTGAACAACGAGACGATATCGGTCCCGAACACCGAGCTCACGGCCAACGCGATCACCCGGCCCTACGGTCGGGACAGGTATCGGATCACGGAGCAGGTGTACGTCGCGTACGCCGAGGACACCGAGCGGGCTCTGATGGAACTCCGACAGGTCACCACGACGCTCGACCCGGTCCTCAGCGATCCGGCGCCGGACGCCCGTATCGTCGATCTCGGGGAAAACGCGGTCACGATACAGGCGGCGTTCTGGATCGACGAGCCCACGAACAGCGATATCTTGACCCTCCGTTCCGACTTCCGCCGCGTGGTGAAACGTCGGTTCGACGAGGAGGGCATCACGCTCGCGCCGCCGTCCGCACAGTCGCTCTCGGGAGCGGTCACCGTGACGGAGCACGGGTCCGAGTCGCCGGCCTCGACCGGCGAGTGACGACTCGCGTATTCGACACGGAGGCGGCCGGGGGCTCCGAGTCCGCGCAACGTTTTGTCCCCTGGCGACGAACCACCGGGTATGGTCACCGGCATCTCCGAGCGGTTCGAGGACTGGTTCTGGGCCCGCCACTCCAACCCGCTGAGCGGCTGGACGCGCGTCCCGTCGGGCGCAGCCATCGTCTACGCGGTCTATCGCCGCGACCCGCGGCTGCTCGGCGCCGCGCTCGCGTGGACCGCGCTCAATCCGTTCCTGTTCGCGCCGCCCGACACGGAGGACGCGTGGATGACTCGCGCGGTCCTCGCCGAGCGGTGGTGGATCGGCGAGGAGGGGAACCGAACGGTCGGGCTCGACTACCCGAACGCGTGCAACGCGGCCGGGGCGCTCGGGTTCGTCTACGCGCTGTACGCCGCGTGGCGACGGTCGCCGACGGGAGCGACGCTCGGCGTCGCGGCCAGCGTCGGTCTGAAACTCTGGTGGCTCCGGGTGTTGGTCGACCGGTACGACCACCGAGCCGACTGACGCCGCTCCCCGCCGGCGGGTGCCGAGCCGAACGCTGGATCGGGGCGACGTCGCTGCTCGGCTCCGCTCTCGGCCTCCTCCGCATCGCTCTCGATTCCCTCCGTCTCCCTCTCGGCCTCCTGCACGTTGCTCGCGGGGCCGTCCTCAGGGACCGTCCCGCTCGCGTTCGAGGAGGCGTTTCAGGTTCTCGCCCTCCTCTCGCATGTGCGTTCGGACGGCGTCGAACTCTCGCGCGTTGAGCCGAGCGCCGATCGGTCCCGTTCGGACTTTGATTCGCTGGGTCACCACACAGCCGTCAGCGCGAGCGTCGATCGCGAAGCTGACGTGCGGCATGAGCAGAGCGACCAGCCGCGAGGTCGGCTTGAACTCCAGGTAGCGGTCGGGCGTGACCTCCACGAACCGCACCGTCTGTCTCCGTAGCTTCCCCGCGATCTGCTCCTCGAAACACGCCTCCGCGCCTCGTCGCAGCCCGTCGCCCTCCGTCCAGCGGAACGAGACGTGATCGGGGTGCCACCGCTCGTAGTGCTCCTCCATCTCCTCGAAAAACCGGTACACCGCTTCGGGCGGTGCCTCCACCTCCGTGGTCGCTTCGAGAATCATGGGCGCTCGAACAGCAGCCCGTCGAACGACTCCTCGATGTCGTCGAGTACGAGCAGCGCGTAGTACCGGAGGTACGTCACGACCGGCACCTGCGCGAGGGCC
>NZ_JAXRUU010000088.1:0-9430 GCF_034497445.1 Halorubrum sp. AD140 | reverse complement strand
CGAACGACAAGTTCGTGATCCGCGGGACGGAGGCGGGAGCGACGTTCGACCGCGGCAGCGACGAGCTCACGGTTCACGAGGCGCGGGCGTTCGACGGCGACCACCACCACTTCTCCGACACCGTGGTCGAGACCCGCGAGAGCGACAGTCACGCCGCCGAGCAGGCGACGTTCCTCGACGCGGTCGCGGCCGGCGAGGCGCCCGCGATCAACACGATCGACGAGGCGCTCTCCGTCCAGCGCGTCATCGACGCGATCTACCGCTCCTCGGACCGCGGCGAGGCGGTCCGGCTGGACTGAGTGGGCGGCGAGTCGACCGCCAGTCCCCGTGCCCGGTATCCGAACCTATTCGGTCCTGCGGTCCCACCTCGGAATCAACCCGTGACACGCGATCCCGGTCCGACGCCGCCCTCCGAACGCATCGTCAGCCTGGACGCGCTCAGAGGGTTCGCCCTCCTCGGAATCTTACTCATCAACGTCTGGGTGTTCGCGATGCCGGAGGCGACGCTGCTGAACCCCACCGTCTACGCCGACGCGACCGTCTATGGCGACTTCACCGGCGCGAACTACTGGGCGTGGTTCGCCGGCCACGTGTTCGCGCAGTCGAAGCTCATCACGCTGTTCTCGGCGCTGTTCGGCGCCGGCGTCCTCCTGTTCGTCGAGAGCAAAGCGGAGAAGGGCCAACCCGCCGTCCGGCTCCACTACCGGCGGACCGCGGTCCTCATCGCGATCGGTCTGCTGCACGCGTACCTGCTGTGGTACGGCGACATCCTCGTCGCGTACGGCGTCACGGGACTGTTCCTGGTCGCGGTCCGCGACCTGGATGCCAAACGGCTCGCGACGCTCGGGGGGCTCTTCCTCCTGTTCGTCCCCGCGATAGAGCTGTTCGCCGCCGTGAGCATCGGCGGCGACGCGATCGCGGCGCAGTGGGCACCGAGCGAGGCCGCGCTGCGCCAGGAGGTGGCGACGTATCGCGGCGGCTGGCTTGAGCAGATGGACCACCGCGTCTCCTCCTCCCTCGAGCGACAGACGAGCGGGTTCATCGGATCGAGCTTCTGGCGCGTCGGCGGCGTGATGCTGCTCGGGATGGCGCTGTACCGCTGGGGCGTGCTGACCGGCGAGCGCTCGGCGCGTTTTTACAAGCGGCTCGTCGCCGGCGGGGTCGTCGGCGTCGCGATCGTCGTCGCCGGCGTCGCCTACATCGAGGCGAACGACTGGAGCGCGGACGCGGCGCTGTACTGGCGGCAGTTCAACTACTGGGGGAGCCTCCTCGTCGCCGGCGGCTACCTCGGGCTGGTCATGCTGTACGCGAAGCGGCGCCCGGACGGTCCGGTGACTCGCGGCCTCGCCGCGGTCGGTCGGACCGCGTTCACGAACTACCTGCTCCAGACCGTGCTCGCGACCTCGATCTTCTACGGCCACGGGCTCGGCCTGTTCGGCTCCGTGACCCGCGTCGAGCAGTACGGGATCGTCGTCGCGATCTGGGTCGTGCAGGTGGCGCTGTCGGTCGCGTGGCTCGAACGCTACCGCTTCGGTCCCGTCGAGTGGGTCTGGCGGACGTTGACGTACGGCGACCGACAGCCGCTCCGAACGCCGGACTAACTGCCACCGCCCGCCGCGGTCCCCTCCGTTCCCGCCGGCGTGGAGCCTCCGAACGGTCTAAGTGCGCTCGCTTCCGAACTCGGGTAATGAGTCTTCGGCCCGCGTGGCTGACCTTCAGGCGATACGCGGCGGCGACGACGGGGATGACGCTGACACTGTTCGCGCTCGGCGTCTACACCGCGGCGACCGGCTCCGGACTGGCGTGTGAAGCCCAGTGGCCGCTCTGCTCCGACCAGCTCATCCCCGCGCTGACGATCAACCCGGACTTCATCGAGTGGTTCCACCGCGCGTGGGCGATGGTGACCGGGTTCCTCATCATCGGCGTCGCCGGCTGGACGTGGCTCGGCGGCTTCGACCGTCGGACCCGGATCGCGGCGACGCTCGCGGTCGTCGTCCTCCCGCTGCAGATCACCGTCGGCGCCGTCACGGTCACGGTCGGCGGGCTCGTCCCCGGAGGGTACACCGTCTCGACGCACGCCGCGCACCTGATCGTGGCGCTGACCATCTTCACGCTCCTCGGGCTGGCGACGATCTGGGGCGGCGGCCGCGGTTCCGCTCGACTCCTCCGGATCGCGACCGGAGTCGCCGTCGCGGGCGTCGTCGCCAGCGCGGTCTTCTCGCGGGCGGTCCCGTTCGTCACCTACTCGCCGGGCGCGCAGGCCGGATTCTACGTCACCGGGCTGGCGGGACACCTCGGGCTCGTCGCGACGGTCGCGTACGCCACGGAGGCCGCTCGGGCCGGCTACGCGGGAGTGAGTCGGTCGACCGCGCGGACGGTCCGCCGGCTCGCGGCCGGCGCGACGGGCGCGCTCGTTCTGACGCTCCTGTTGGGCCGCGACCTGGTGTTGTACACCGCGGTGTGGGAGCGGATCAACCTCGTCGCGCTCGGCGTGGCCGTGGCGCTCGCTGCCGGTGCGGGATGGATCGCCCGCGACGCCGACGGCGCCGGAACCGCGACGGAGCCGATCGGCGGCGACTGACAGGCGCGCAGGCGTCGGATCCGCAGTCCCGGACGGTACTCTCAGTTCGCGAGGTCCGTGACGACCTCGACGCCCCGCACGTCGTACTCGCCCATCGCGGCGAGTCGGTCCGAGACGTCTGAGAGGCTGATCTCCCGTCGCACCAGCGCGCCTGGGTCGACGTCGGCCGCCTCGACGAGCGCGAAGAGGTCGTCGTAGCTCGTCGGCGGCATGCCGCGCGACCCGACGAACGACACCTCCCAGCGGGTCATCCAGTCGGTCGGCAGCGACACCTCGCCGCGTTCGGTCTCGGTCGTCAGCCCCACCTGGACGTGGGTTCCCCGGGGTCGGACCGAACGGACGGAGTTTCGGCACGTCTCGGCGATTCCGAGGGCGTCGACGGAGACGTCGGCGCCCCCGCCGGTCAGCTCGACGATCCGGTCCGTGACCGCGTCGTCGGCCGCGAGGGTGGTCGGGTTCACGACCTCGTCGGCGCCCAGATCGCTCGCGAGCGAGAGCGCGTCCTCGTCGACGTCGACGGCGACGACTCGGGCGCCGAGCGCGTCGCCGAGCTGGATCGCGGAGAGACCGACGCCGCCGCAGCCGTGGACGGCGAGCCAGTCGCCGCCGCCCAGCCCGGCCCGGTCGGCGAGCGCGTGGTACGCGGTCATGTACCGGCAGCCGAGCGCGGCCGCGGCGGTGGCGTCGAGCCACGGCGGGCGCTCGACCAGGTTGTAGTCGGCGGCCGGGACGGCCACCCGCTCCGCGAAGGCGCCCGCCGCGTCCGGCTCGAAGCCGAGCGCCCGCCCGTCGGCGCACACGTTGCCGGCGCCGCGGCGGCAGTACGGGCAGGTGCCGTCGCCGAGCGAGAAGGGGACGACGACGCGGTCCCCGGGCGCGAATCGAGCCACCGAACGCCCCACGGCGACGACTTCGCCCGCGGGCTCGTGGCCGAGCACCTGTCCCCGGGGGACGCGGTCGTCGGCCCACTCGCCGTGGCCCATCCAGGCGTGCCAGTCGCTGCGACAGACGCCGCAGGCCGCCACCCGGACCACGGCCTCGTCCGGCCCGGGCTCCGGCTCCGGGATCTCGCGGATCGCCAGCGGTTCGCCGTACTCCCGAAGGATTGCCGCGCGCATGCCCGACAGACGACCCGGAGAACGTAAAACCGCCCCGTACCGAGACGCCGTCAGACTCTTGATTCGTTTGTGATAGGACGATGCGAGCGTGTCGAACTATCGAGGTTTCTCCCGGCTCTAAATACTCTTTTCACTCCTCTCCACCTTGATTTCACACGATATTCTCTTGATATCCTATGTCATACAACTGATAATTAGGTAAAGTTTATTATCTTACAAGAAAGGGGTACACACGTGACACAGTCGTTCGAGCGACGGCCGGGCGTCGCCTATCGGCGGCCCGACGGAGATCCGGACCGGGTGGTCGTCGAGGCCGCCGGCGAGCCGCGGTTGGACGTCGACGCGATGCCGCGGACCGACTGGCTCCGGTCCGTGGCCGAGGAGGATCGACGGCGTCTCCGAGAGGCTCTCGACGGGGACGTCGTCGACGTCACGTATCGGCTCGCGGTCGGCGACGAGTCGACGTGGGTCCGCGAGTGCGGCCGCTACGACGAGCGCGGCGACGTCGTGGGGTACCTCCTCCCCGCGAGCGACGACGTCGAGCGCCGCCGGCAGCTGGAACGCGAGCGCGAGCGGCTCGAGGAGTTCGCCAGCGTCGTCTCTCACGACCTCCGGAACCCGCTCTCGGTCGCGGCCGGCAACATCGAACTGGCGCGGGAGCTCGAGGGCGAGGCGGCCGACGAGCGGCTGGACCGCGCCCAGGACGCGCTGGACTGGATGGACGAGCTCATCTCCGACCTCCTCGCGCTCGCCCGGGAGGGACGGTCCGTCGAGGAGACCGAAACGGCGGACCTCCGCCCGATCGTGGACCAGGCGTGGGGGACGATCGAGTCCCATACCGGCGTCGAGCTCGTCGTCGACGGCCACCTCCCGACCGTCGAGTGCGACCGAAGCAGGCTCCGACAGGTGTTCGAGAACCTCTTCCGGAACGCGATCGAGCACGCCGCTTCCGCGGACGGCGCCCCCGACGACGAGGCGAACGGCGACAGTCGTCGAACGGGGTCGCCCGCGGGCGCGTCGCTCCGGGTGTTCGTCGGTCCCCTCGCCGACGGCTTCTACGTCGAAGACGACGGCCCGGGAATTCCGGAGGACCGCCGAAAAGCGGTGTTCGAGCCCGGTCACACGACCGACGACGGCGGGACCGGGTTCGGGCTCGCGATCGTCGAGCGCGTCGCCGAGGCGCACGGCTGGTCGGTGTCCGCGACCGAGGGCCGGACCGGCGGCGCGCGGTTCGAGTTCGAGGGCGTCGAGGTCGTCGACGACGGCGCGGGAGGGTCGAGTCGCGGGGGCGTCGCCACGGAATCCGGCGGCTCGTCGAGGGAGTAGCGCCGCAGGCGGCGACGGCCGCTCAAAAGAAGTCGGTCAGCCCGGCCTGTCCGTCGTCCCCGCTCTCGTCCGCTCCGTCCCCACTCGGGTCGCCCGCACCGTCGGACTCGGCCGCGCCGTCCGCGGTTCGCCCGTTCCCGCCGGCGCTCACCCCGTCGGCGTCCCCGACGCCGTCAGACGCCTCCGGATCGGCGTCCGGTTCCGTCTCCGTCCGCCGCGCGCCGCCGGCGAACGCGCCCTCGGCGTGCTCCTCCATCCGCTCTTCGCGGAGTGCCTGCGCGTCTTCGACGACGGACGCCACCTTGTTGGTCGAATCGCCGGAGCCGGTGACGAAGGCGACTCCGGCCTCGTCGAGGTCGTACGCCGCCGCCATCGCGACGGTCAGCTCCCGGGGCTTGCAGTGGTGCGTGACCGTCCGCAGGAACGGCAACACCTCGCGGCGCGCGGTCGCGATGCTACAGCCGCTCGCGGCCGCTATCCGTCCGACCACCTCGTCCGCCGTCGCGTCCGAGGAACTCCAGAACTGCGGGCGGGCGTAGCGGGTCCAGCCCCCCTTCGTCCCGTCGCGAGCGGCGGCGACGCCCGCGGCCGCGTTGTCGGTCGCGTAGCGCCAGTAGGTGTAGTTCTGCGTGGCGCGCACGCGCCCGAGCCACACGTCGGCGTTCGCGAGGAAGTCGTACGCGCGGACCGCCTCGGCCGGGTCGTACACGTCGAGGACGTTGTTCTCGATCCACTTCGTGAGGTCGTCGGGGGTCTCGTCGACGGCGTACGCCGACTGGAGCGCCTCCGCCGCCGACTCCTCCTTCAGGACCGCGTCGAGGAACGGGAACAGCCCGAGCGCCTTGTCGCGGTCGCCGGTGACCACGTCCTCGACCGTGATCGCGTCCCGACCCTCGGTGGCGGCCTGCAGGTCGTTGATCGCGCCGCGGAGGTCGCCGCGGTTGCGGTCGGCGATCCGCTGGAGGGCGTCGGACTCGAACTCGATCCCCTCCTTCCGGCAGACGTCCCGGAGGACGGGGACGATGGAGCGCGCGGAGACGTCGCGGAACTCGATCTCCTGGCAGGCGCTCCTGAGCCCGCGGGACATGTCGTAGAACTCGTTGGCGATGAGGACGATGGGCTGTCCGGACTCCTTCACCAGCTTCGTGATCGCGCTCGCACCGCCGCGGTCGTAGTTGCCGTGGATGTTGTCGGCCTCGTCGAGGATGACGAGCTGTCGGGAGGCCGTGTCGCCGCCGGTCGCGCCGCCGCCGGCCGCGCTCCCGCCGAGGGTGGCGTTGCGGGCGGCCCGTCCCGCGAAGCGCTCGATGACGTCGGCGGTGCGCTGGTCGGAGGCGTTCAGCTCCACCGTCTCCCAGCCCATGTCGTTCGCGAGTGCGTGGGCCGCGCTCGTCTTCCCGACGCCCGGGCTCCCGTGGAGGACGACGGCCTCGCGGTGGTCGTCCCACGAGCGCGCCCACTCCGCGAACGCGTCGCGCGCCTTGTCGTTGCCGCGGACCTCCGAGAGGGTGCTCGGGCGGTACTTCTCCGTCCAGTCGACCATTATCGGCGGTAGGGTCGTACGGCGTTTAGTGGTTCCGGAGCCTCACTCCTCGCTCGACGCCTCCGGGTCGAGCCGCGGAGCGAACCCCTCGTACCAACCGTCGCTGGAGACGACGGTGTCGCCGTCAGACTCGAGGAGGTGAAGCGCGTCGATCGGGCCGTCTGCGACCGGAATTTGCGTGCTTCCGTCGTGACGCTCGACGATGTGATACCGGTCTCCATGTCGCTCTCGTATCTCTTTCGAGAGCGTCAGCCGCCCCCGATCGTCTCGGCTCGCGCCTCGTCCATCGCGGCGACCGACGTTCGGATGCGCCGCGGCGTACCCGAGGACGCGGCGATAATGGAGGGCGCCCTCCCGCGGATTCCGGGTACACGCGATCGCCGTGGATCCGAGTGAGAGCCCGAACCGTGGGTTGCACGAGCGTGACTCACACCTCAGCAGAGACGACATATTCGTCCAATTTTCACTGATGATAGTTATGCCATTAAGTACTTAAGGTGTGCTTACTTTCTCTTAGATAACCAGCTAACCGATCGGAACGGCTGTGGGGCGTCAAGAACTGTCGGCGACACCAGACCCCCACTCAAAACCCGTTTCGTCGGGGGATCGCTGGATTCAAACAATGAAACCAAGCAACCTGTTCAACTCGGACGACCGTGCCGTGAGTCCCGTTATCGGAGTCATACTCATGGTAGCGATCACTGTGATCCTGGCTGCCGTGATCGGAACGTTCGTGCTCGGCCTGGGCGACTCGCTCGGCGACAGTCAGCCGAGTGCGCAGATTAGTGTGGACGTCTCAGACGATGCGGGTAACGGAACATTTGAGTTCTCACATGATGGAGGCGACCCCATCGAATCAGGGGACCTAGAGCTTAGGATTGGTGACGGGTCCGACGAATTGTCGAATAGCTCTCAGTTCAGTGATCGATTCTCCGTCGGAGACACTGTGAGTGGGACGTTCAGCGGTGATGGTGGTGACGGGCCGAGTGATATTCGCGTCCGTTTGATCCACACACCGAGCGAATCAGTGATCCTCGACCGTACTGTAGAAGTGAACATTGATGGCGTCGACGGTACTGGCGACATCTCGTTCGATTAATTGCGACATCATTGTCGCCGATTTTATCCAGACCCCCGCAAGCGTGTCAGTCACCTCGTTCATTTGGCGGTTCCCGTAGACTCGGCAGAATACATCAGTGATATTACAGTAACAGGATAGATATTATCCTGAGCTGTCAGCATCGCCGTTTTAGCGGTCCATAGCACAACTACCGAGAGCGGTTTTCGAGCGTTAGATGGTGTTAAGACTGCTGATAATGAGAATCAATAATGTTTCTTATGGGACCGCTGAGAGTCGAACTCAGGTCATACGGACCCCATCCGCATAGGATACCACTACCCCACGGTCCCTGGCTGCACGCTGAAAAATGGGAGTGCGGTAATTAAGGACTTCGCTTCACTCGTCGTCGGCCTCGCGCGGGACCACGAGGTCGCCGTCGTCACGCACGGCGAAGCTCCCGATCGGGTCGCCCTCGTAGGCCGCCAGTCCCTCGGCGCGTCCGAGTACGTAGCCGTCGCGGTCCGCGCGGACCACACCCAGTTCCTCCCCGTTCGCGGCGAGGACGTCGGCGAGGACGTCGCCTTCTTCGAAGGCGTCCCCGGCGGCGACGCGGTGGCGGAGCAGTCCCGAGACGTCGGTCGTCGGCCCCCGGAAGCGACGCACGGGGAAGTCGACCGGCGCGGGATCGAGGTGGTCGGCGGGCTCGCCGACCGACTCCGGAACGTCCCCGGCCGCGAGGAGGCCGAGCTCGACCGCGACCGAGACGATCCCGGCGACCCCCGCCTCGACCAGCGCGTCGTCGACGACGCGGGGAGAGCCGAGCTCGGCGGTGAACGCCGGTATCCCGGCCCCGTTGAGCACGGCGCCCGCGGTCGTGCGCTGGATGTTCTCCTCGAGGTACTCCGCCGCCGGGTACTCGCGGACCGTGGGGAAGCCGAAGGCGTCGATGATCCGGCCGAACTCCTCCGAGAGCGCGACCGCCTCGTCCTCGGTGCGGCGCCCCCCGTACAACACGCGGTCGCGGATCGCGAAGGGCTCGCTGCCGATCTGCGCGGTGTGACAGTCGATCAGCGCGTCGGCGACGACGCCCGTCCCGGCGGGCTCCGCGAGGGGCGGGTTCACGGACTCGCCCCGCCGATCGCCGCCTCCCGGGACGCCCTCGACCGTCTCGCCCGTGATCGCGGCGTACAGCCGAGCGTCGATCCGCTCCTGGAGCTTCGGCGGACGCGCGGACTCCGCGTCGGCGTCGGGGAAGTGTCGGTTCGGGTCCTCGTCGGCGTAGTACGTGTGCCGGGCGTTGCGCCGCAGCCCCGCCGGCGAGACGACGGGCACCGCGACGACCGTCCCGGCGAGGTCGCCGAGCGCCTCGTCCGCGATGGTCGCCACCGCGTCCTGCACGACGGCGACGCCGGTCGCCTCGTCGCCGTGGACGCCGCCCGTGAGCCACAGCACCGGGCCGTCTTCCGACCCGTTCGCGACGACGACCGGGAGCCGCTCGGCGGCGCCCGTCGGCAGCTCCGCGACCTCGAACCAGCCGCGCGCGACCTCGCCCGGCTCCGCGCTCGCGGTGCCGAGCGCCGCTCGTCGCTCTCCGGCCTCGCCGGAGCCGTCCTCGCCTCCGTCCGGTCTCTCGCTCTCGTCCATACCCGGACCGGCGAGGGCGCGATTATAAAAGCACGCGTTCCAGCGAGACGACGACCCCCGACTCGGCGTCGGGGTCGCCGACGAGCCGACCGAGACAGACCGCGACGCCGTCCGGGGTGTGACAGGCGACGAGCGGCGGGTCGTCGCGCTCGGACGAC
>NZ_JAXRUU010000087.1:0-9648 GCF_034497445.1 Halorubrum sp. AD140 | reverse complement strand
ATGGACATCGAGGAGGGCGGTCTCACCGTCTCCGTCCCCGAGGCTCGCGACGGGGCCAGCGAGGGCACCGGCGGCGGGGTCTTCTTCAACCCGACCCAGGAGCTGAACCGCGACGTCACCGTCGCGGTGCTGCGCGCGTACCGCGAGCGCGAGCCGCGCGCGGCGTCGTATCTCGACGCGATGGCGGCCTCCGGAGTCCGAGGGGTCCGCGCCGCTGCCGAGGGGTACGACGTCACCTGCGCCGACGTCGACTCCGACGCCGTCGACCTCGCGGCCGAGAACCTCGCCGCCAACGACCTGGACGGAGAGACGGTCCACCGCGACGTCAACGCGCTGCTGTACGAGAGCGTCTTTGACGTCGTCGACCTGGACCCGTACGGGACGCCGATCCCCTTCGCGGACGCCGCGCTCGCGAACGCGCGCGACCTGGTCTGCGTCACCGCGACCGACACCGCCCCGCTCTGCGGCGCGCACCTCAACAGCGGGATCCGCAAGTACGGCGCCGTCCCGCGAAACACGGACTACCACCCCGAGATGGGGCTCCGCACGCTGATCTCCGCGCTGGTCCGGACCGCGGCCCGCTACGACAAGGCGGCCCGCCCGATCGTCTCGCACGTCTCCCGGCACTACGCGCGGACCTACCTCGAACTGGAGTCCGGCGCGCGGGCGGCCGACGCCTGCATCGACGAGCTCGGGCACGTGGACAACTGCGAGGACTGCCTCTGGCGCGAGCCGACCCGCGGGCTGATCGCCGACCCGGTCGAGACCTGTCCCGTCTGCGGGGGCGACCGCGTGCTCACCGCCGGACCGCTCTGGCTCGGGGCCGTCGCCGACGCCGACTTCGCCCGCGCGGTTCGACGCCGCGTCACCGACGACATGGGCGAAGCGAAGCGCGCCCGCAAGCTGCTCGGGACCGTCGCCCGCGAGCTCGACACCCCCACGCACTACGACCAGCACCGGCTGTACAAGGCGTGGGGCGAGCCCGCCATCGGCATGGACGAGTTCGTCGACCGCCTCCGCGCGGCCGGGTACGAGGCCAGCCGCGCGCACTACCGGGGCACCGCGGTCAAGAGCACGGCGTCGATCCCGGAGATGCGGGCGGCGGTTCTGGACGGCTCGGAGGATGCAGTCGACGCCGACGATCCGGACGGAGGGACCGGCGCCGCGAACTGACCGCGTCGACCGCTCCCTCGACGCGGCTCATCCCCCATCGCGTCTCGATCGCACCCTTTCCGTTTTTGTCTCTATCCCCCGAAGTACGGGGTGTGCCTCCACGCCCGTCCACCGCCTTCGGTACGGCCCGGCGCGTCGTCGACGTCGCGATCGACCGACAGGTGACGTTCCTCGCCGCCGCGATCGCCTACTACGCGTTCGTCTCGCTCATCCCCGCGCTCCTGCTGCTCGTCGTCATCGCGACCGCCGTCTTCGGCGAGGCCATCGCCACCGAGCTGGTCACGAGCGCCGGGGAGTTCCTCACGCCCGCCGGCGAGGAGGCAGTCGCCACCGCGATTTCCTCCGCGGGCGGGCGGACCGGTGCGAGCGTGCTCGGCGTCGTGGTGCTGCTCTGGTCGACGCTGAAGGTGTTTCGGGGCCTCGACACGGCGTTCGCCGAGCTGTACGGCCTCAAGGATCCGCCGGACTTCCTGAAACAGCTCACCGACGCCGCCTCGGTCGTCCTCGCCATCGGCGTGGGGATCGGCGTGATGGTGATCGTCGGCGCGTTCGTCGCCGCCGCCGACGCGATCCCGGCGGTAGGGGTGGCGAGCATTCTCGTGCTACCGGCGTTTCTCGCGGTCGTGTTCCTCCCGATGTACTACGTGCTCCCCGACCCCGCGATCGGGATTCGAGAGGCCATTCCCGGCGCGGCCGTCGCCGCCGTCGGATGGACGCTGCTGCAGGCCGGCTTCCAGCTGTACGCCGCGAGCGCCGGTCAGTACCAGGTGTACGGCGTCATCGGCGGGATCTTGCTGCTCGTCACGTGGCTCTACCTCGCCGCCGTCGTCGTCGTGATCGGCGGGGTCGTCAACGTCGTACTCGCCGGCCGCGACAGGACTGCCCCCGCGAGCGGCGCCGGCCTCGGGGGCGGGTCGACCGCGCTCGACGACGCCCCGGACCGGCAGTTACAACACGACCGCGACCGACCCACGGATATGAACGGCGAGTCGGACGGCGCGGGCGACGCCGGCGACGAGGGGCGACCGAAGGGGGCGCCGGACGTCTCGGCGCTCGAGGAGGAGGTCGAGCGACTGCGAGCGGAGTTCGACGCGTTCGAGGACGACGTCGAGCGCCGCACCGTCGACAAGCCCGCGGTGGAGTCGGAGCTGAAACGCTACGTCCGCGCGCGGATGCGACGCGGACACGCCCGCGGGTGGGGGCCGTACCTCGTGCTGCTGTACGGGACGGCGCTCATCCTCGGCGCCTTCTCCTTCCTCGACGGGCTCTACGCCATCGCCGCGATGCTGATCTTGGGACTGTCGACGCTCGGACTGTACACGCTCTTCATCGTCGTCGGTATCGGCCTCAACCTGCTCGAGACGCCCGGTAAGGCGCTCGATTACGCCCGTGACCGGGGGGACGACTGACCGGACCGTGACGGGACTCGTCTCCGCGGAGCGCGGGGTCGGCGAGATCGCCCTCGTCGACGCGCTCCCCGAGATCGTCGTCGTCGTCTTCGCGGCGGTCACCCACCTCGCGGACCCGTGGTTCCTGTTCGGCCTGCTGGCGATCGGCTACTGGTTCGGCGGCGACCGGCTCACGGCCTCCCCGCGCCGCGCCGGCGCGACCGCGATCGCGGCCGTCACCTGCGCGTACGCCGCCGTCGCGCTCGGGAAGGCGTGGTTCGCGGTCCCCCGGCCGCCGGGCGCGATGGGGCCCGCCGACGTGCCGACGTGGCTTCCGGGCCTGCTGTCGGCGTGGTACGAGGCGCAGGTGCTCTCGGACGGCTTCGGCTTCCCGAGCGGCCACGCCACCGGCGCCGCGGCGGCGTACGGCGCGATGGCGCTGCTGTACGACCGCGCGTGGAACCGCCGTCGACGCCTCCTCGCCGCGGCCGCCGTCGCCGTCGCCGTGGCGGCCTCGCGGGTGATCATCGAGGTCCACTACCTCGTCGACGTGCTCGCGGGCCTGTTGGTCGGCGGCGGAGCGGTCGTCGTCGCGCTGTGGTTCGCGGGCGACGCCCGATTCCGCTGGGGTTCGACCGCGCCGGCGCACCGCGGGCCGACCGCCGACCTCGATCCCACGCCAGCGTTCCTGCTGGCCGCGGTCGTCTCGGTCGCCGCGGCCGGCGTCGCGGCCGCCGGCGGTCACACGAGCGAGGTGGTCGAGGCGGGAATCGGCATCGCCACCGGCGCCGGCGGGGTGGTCGGCTGGCAGCTCGTCGACGGCGACGAGCCCACGGTTCAGGCCCGGGTCGCGCTGCCGACGCTCGCGGTCGCCGGCGCGCTCTGGGTCGGCGCGTACGCGCTCTCCGACTCGCTCGTCGTCACGCTGGTCGCGACCACCGCGGCGGTCGTCGCGATCGTCGCGTTGCCGGCGATCCCCGAACGTGTCTGGGAACCGGTGATCGGTCGGAGCTGAGCGGCTCTGACGCGGTGCTCGCGTTCACGCCTGTCGACCCGACGAACGGGACCGATCCCGTCGGCTGTTCCGCGGAGGTCCGCTGCCGCGGTCGGCGCGGGGTATGCGGGGATCGCTCATCCGTCGAGCACGGCCGCCGCGTCGTCGCTCGGTCGGTAGCCGAGCCGCTGCATCGTCTCGGTCAGCGAGAGGTGCCGGTCGCTGTTGCGGGAGACACCGTGTGCGACCACCGGTGACCCGTCGAGCGGGTGCTCGACTGCGGCCCGGAAGAGCGCCCGGCAGTCCCGTGGACTGAGCCACGTCGCGCGGGCGAAGCGGTGGCGCGCGTCCGCGCCGTCGGCCGTCTCCCGCAGCTCCGTCTCGTCCATCAGCCAGCCGATGCGGACGGCGACGACGTCCAGGCCGTGGCGGTCGGCGTAGAACCGGCAGAGCCCCTCGACGGCGACCTTGGCGACGCCGTAGTACGAGTCCGGTCGCGGCGGCGTGTCGGGGCGGACCGTCGTCGTCGGCCGCTCGACCAGCGCCTCGAACTCGGCGGGGTCGTCGCGGTCGTACAGCCCGAACGCGTGGACCGAGCTCGCCATCACGACTCTGTCGACGCCGGCCTCGAGGGCGGCATCGAACGCGTTGGCGGCCATCCGGACGTTCGTCTCGTCTCCCCCGTCCCACGCGTCCCGGTCCGCCGGGTCCCAGGCCAGGTGGACGAGCGCGTCCGCGCCCGCGACGGCAGCGTCGAACGCGTCCCGGTCCGTGGCGTCCAACAGCTCGCCGTCGACGTCCTCGTGTTCGCTGTGAGTGAGCAGGATCCGCTCGGTCTCGTCGAACGCCTCAGCGACGACGCGGCCGACCGCCCCGGCCGCGCCGGTGATCGCGGTTTGCATACGGCGCCACAGGCCGGGGTCGGTCTTTGTAACCCGCCGCGTGTGTCCCCGCGGCCCCCGACCCCCTTCGCGTGCTCGCGCGGCCGTCCGATACGATTCCCGGCCGTCGAGAGCCGACATAAGCGACGCTTTCCCGGGGTGCGGTCCCGTATAGGCGCTGTATAGTCTTCAGACTCGGCGGAGAGGTCGGCGACATGACCGAGCTATCCGGAGTCGTCGCGCTCCGAGACGGAGACTGGCACGACGCGTTCCGGCGACTCGACGAGCGCGGCGGCGGCGTGATCTGGGTCCCGCCGGGAACGCACGACTGCGAACCGACGACGGTGGACCTCGCCGAATACGAGGGCGCCGGAGACTCCTTCGCGATCCGCGGCGGGGGGATGGGCACGAGCGTGCTGGATCTCGGGCGCGGCGCCGGCGACGGGTTCTCGATCGTCGACTCCGACGGGAGCGACCTGTTCTACGTCGAGATCACGGGCGTCGGGTTTCAGGGCCACCGCGACGGCGTTCTCGTTCGCGTCGGCCGAGACGACTTCGCTGACGCGTACAACAGCTGCACGCTGTCGCTCGCGACGAACAACGGCTCGCCGGACGCGACGGGCGCCTGTCGGCTCAATCACGTCCTCAACACCGATCACTTCGGCGTCCACAACACGGTCGGGGGCACCGCCCTGGATCTCCGGCAGTTCCAGTTCGGCGGACTCAGGGGCTCGACGAGCAGCCGACGCGGGCGGTCGCTCCGGCTCTCGGGCTACTCGATGGCGAACGTCGTCGAGTGGCTCAACGTCGAGGCCTGCGAGGACGGCGTCCGCCTGCTCGGCGACGACTGCGGTATCAACCGCTTCGGAACCCTCTACGGCGCGAACGTCGACGGGACGCTGTGGCGTCACGACGCGACGGTCACGACGCACATTGACGCGGCCTACGTCGGCGACAACGTCGAAACCGTCGGCGAAACGACCGCGGGCGAGGTGTCTGTCGGTATCACGAACGTCGACGCCGGGGCGTTCCGGAGCGCCTTACCACGATAGACCGCTGTTAACTAAGGCTCACCGGCGGTTGTCACTGCCAATGAACCGATCGGACGGCCCCACCACCCGGCGCACCGCGTCCCGGTCCGGAGCGAGCAGATGAACGCCTCCCCCGACGACACCATCGGCCGGTACGAGGTCGGCGTCCAGAGCTTCACCTACCGGGAGTTCGACGTGCCCGCGATCTGCGACGAGCTCTCGGACACCGACGTCTCCGCCATCGAGCTGTGCGACGTCCACGTACAGCCCGACGCCAGCGCCGAGACGGTCGAGCGCGTCCGAGAGGGACTCGCCGGCGCAGGCCTAGACGTTTGCGGCTACGGCGTCGTCTCCTTCGAGGACGACGACGAGGGACGGATTCGGTCGACCTTCGAACTGGTCGACCGGCTCGGGGGCGACTACTGTTCGCTGGAGTTTCCGCCCGACGACCGGGCGGTCCGAGAGACGCTCCTCTCTGTCGCTTCGGAGTTCGACCTCGACCTGGCGATCCACAACCACGGCCCCGACGCGACGTACTCGACGGTCGACGAGGTGGCGAGCGTCCTCGAGGAGACCGACGACCCGCGCTTGGGGGCGTGCGTCGACACCGGGCACTTCCTCCGGTCGGGGGAGGAGCCCGGCGAGGTCATCCCGCGCCTGGGCGACCGGGTGCTGGCGTTGCATCTGAAGGACTTCGTCGACGAGGAGACGGAGGCGGTCCCCGGGACCGGACGGATCGACCTGACGGAACTGCTCGACCTGCTCGACGCGGAGACGTCGTTCGAACAGCCGCTCGTGATCGAGTACGAAGCCGACGCGAGAGACCCGACGCCGGCCGTCGAGCAGACGGTCGAAGCCGTCCGCGACGCGGGAGCGTAGCGAGGCCGTCTCAGTCGTCGGACGGGGCGGGAGAGAGCTGGCCGTCGTCGACCATCGACTCCAGCGCGTTGTCGTCGACCTCCAGCGGGAGGTCGACCCGACCGCGGCGGCGGGCGGACTCGTAGCCGGCGAAGATGATCTCGGTGGCGTTGAGCGCGTTCGCCGCGCAGAGCTCCGAGGGGCGTCCCTCCGCGAGGGCCGCCACGACGTCCGCGATCGCGAGGTCGATCGTGGAGGTCTCTCCCGGAACCATCTCCTCGAACGCGTGCTCTACGCAGGCGTCGGAGTGGGTGCTGAACACCTCGACGGCGAGCTTCTCCGTCAGGTGGACGTCCATGAATCCGTCGCTGCCGACGAGGCGCCAGTCGCCCTCGGCGACGGCCTCGGCCGGACCCGTCGCGGCCATGCCGAAGACGCCGTTCTCGTATTCCCAGCAGGCCAGCACCTGGTTCTCGTTGTGGGTCCCGAAGCGGACGTCCTCCTCGGTGTAGTCGAGCTGAGCGATGACCCACGTCGCGGGCTGCTCGTCGTTGAAGTAGTTGCACATGTCGACCGCGTGGGTGCCGTTGTCGTAGAAGTTGCCCCAGCTGTACTCGATGCGGCGCAGGTCGCCGATGGCGCCGGCGTCCAGCTCCCGTTTGGCGACCCGGAACGGCTTCCCGAAGCGGCGCATGTGGTTGAACGTGAGCCGTACGTCTCGTTCTTCACAGACGCGGGCCATGCGCCGGGCGCCACCCCACGTCAGGGCCATCGGCTTCTCGCAGTGGATGGCCTCGACGACGCCGCTCTCGGCGGTGCCGACGACGAGGTCGGCGTGGGTCGCGGGCGGCGTACACACGCTCACGATGTCGGGCTCGAGCTCGGCCAACATCGCCTCGTAGTCTTCGAACACCCCGTCTGCGGAGATGTCGTACTCCTCCGCGAACGCCTCGGCGTTCTCGCGGACGATGTCGGCCGCGCCGACGAGACGGCAGTCGTCCAGTTTCTCGTAGGCCGCGGCGTGACGGTACGCCATCGCGAACCCGTCGACCGACGGCTCGTCCGGGTTGGCACCCGTCCCGATGAACGCGACGTCGAACTCGGCCATCGTCACAGCCCTCCCCGGCGGGCGGTCGCCGCGAACGGGGCTCTCAGTCGTTCGAAACGCCGACCTCCGGTGTGGTTCGCCTCTGGTAGGATTCCCATATTCCGATTAGGAGGGTGTTAATTCATATGGCTTTTTACAGGTTACCTGCGTGTACGTGTCCGTTACGGCCGTTTGCGTGTCAGTTCCGTCGCGGAACCGTCTCGCTCGGGAGGGCCGCGTCGCTACTCGTTCGCCGAGCCTACCGGCGAGGAGGAGTCGGTACGATCAGCATACGCGGGGATCAGCGCTTCCGCCGGCCGGTCCCGATCTGCCGATCGCCGAGTTGGCCGAGTCCGACCCGGCGATCGTCGGATCTCCCCCTCGCGACCGTCGTCTCGTGAAACCGCCGCTCGACGGATCGAGTAAGAACGGTCAACCTCGTGAACGCTACTAATTACAATACATGCGGCAGTCCTACCCGGAATACCGCGACCCCGTGGGGATCAGCGTCTGGATGCCCGAGTGAGAATCGGGTGGGATTCAGACCTGCGAATCCGGGTCGGTGGCATCCATACCAATGAGCACTACATATTCGCCCCAGGACACCGATACAGCGGCCGCAGCGTCGACTCGGCCGACGGACGTGAGCGTCACGATGGCCGCCACGCCGGGAGACGGCTCGTGCGGGATCGGGACGTACACGCGCGATCTCTTGGCCGGAATCGACGGTATCGAGTCGGAGTTCGTTCACATCGCACAGGAGGACCGATCGCTCGGTGACTTCCTCTCTCTCGCCGTTCAGGCCGTCCGCGGGACGGGAGACGTCATCCACGTCCAGCACGAGTACGGGCTGTTCCGGCGCGACGGGAGCAAGTTTCCCGGGGTCATGGGCCTGGTCTTCTTCCCGCTGTTGTTCCTGTTCTCCCGCCTTCGGTCGAAACGCGTCGTCGTCACGATGCACTCCGTCCTGAACCCGGAGCCGGACGAATCGCCGTTCTCGGTCCGGCTGTACCTGCTCTTGATGCACAAGCTCCTAGCGACGGGGACGGCTCACCTGATCTTCCTGTCTCCGGACTGCGCCTCGAAGTTTCTGGCAGACGTCGGCGTCGACGACGACGGGTACAGCGTCCTCTCACACGGCGTCAACACCGAGGTCCCGGGAGAATCGAACGCGGCCGAGGCGAAGCGCGCGTTCGGCTTCGACTCCGACGACGACGTCGTCGCGATTCCGGGGTTCGTCCGACCGCCGAAGGGCCACGATATCTTCGTCGAGCTGGCCCGCGCGCTGCCCGAGTACGAGTTCATGATCGCGGGCGGCGCACGACCGAAGGGGGCGGACTTCGAGTTCGCCGAGCAGATCCGCGAGGAGGCGCCGGAGAACGTGACCGTCACGGGCGTCCTCGACGACGAGGCGTACTGGACGGCGCTGGCAGCGCCCGACCTCGCCGTCCTCCCCTACCGCGTCGTCTCTCAGAGCGGGACGTTCAACTCCTGTGCAACCCGGGAGCTCCCCGTCCTGGCCAGCGACGTCGATTACTTCCGGCGCATCGAAGACGAGTGGGGCGTGCCCGAGACGGTCGACGTCGAGGACACGGAGGCGCTCGAGGAGCGCGTCCGGTCGTTGCTCGAGGACGACGCCCGCCGTGAGCGGCTCGCGGAGAGCATCGCGCGGTACAAGCGAGCCAACAGCTTCGACCAGGTCGGCGCCGACCACCGTCGCATCTACCACCGCGTTGCCAACGGGACGGCCGACGGGCTCGGCGAGCGCGCGTCGGAAACCGACTCCCCCCGGTCCCAGTCGCTCGCGGGAAGCTGTAGCGCCCAGTCGGGCACGCTCTCCGACAAGTCGGTGACTCAGGACTGAAGACGTGAGGTTCCGCCTCGCGTCCCCGAGAAGCCGGACGGGACGAGAGGACCGCAGATCGCGCCGCGACGTCGCCTCAGAACGTCTCCAGGTAGCGGTCCTCCTCCCACTGCGAGACCTGGGTGAGGTACTCGCTGAACTCCTGGGACTTCGCCTCGGCGAACTTCTCTGAGGTGTGCGGACCGAGCGCGTCCTGGAGCACCTCGTCCGATTCCAGCGCGTCGACGGCGGCGCCGAGGTTCGGCGGCAGCGTCTCGATGCCGTACTCCCGGCGCTTCTCGTCGTCGAACTCGTAGATGTCCTCGCGGACCGGTTCGCCCGGATCGGCGCCGGTCTTGATCCCGTCGAGCCCGGCGGCGATGAGCGACGCCA
>NZ_JAXRUU010000086.1:0-10318 GCF_034497445.1 Halorubrum sp. AD140 | reverse complement strand
TGGGGGATCCGCGTCGAGGCGGTCGAGGTCCGCGAGGTGAGCCCCTCCCAGGAGGTCCAGCGCGCGATGGAACAGCAGACGGGCGCAGAGCGCCGCCGTCGGGCGATGATCCTGGAAGCGCAGGGGGAACGCCGGTCGGCGATCGAGCAGGCGGAGGGGGACAAGCAGTCGAACATCATCCGGGCGCAGGGGGAGAAGCAGTCGCAGATCCTCGAAGCGCAGGGAGACGCGATCTCGACGGTGCTGCGCGCCCGCTCGGCCGAGTCGATGGGCGAGCGCGCCATCATCGAGCGCGGGATGGAGACGTTGGCCGAGATCGGCCAGGGTGAGTCCACCACGTTCGTGCTCCCCCAGGAGCTCACCAGCCTCGTCGGCCGCTACGGCAAGGCGCTCTCCGGCTCCGACGTCCAGCAGATGGATGGACTAGAGAGCAAGGAGTTCGACGAGGAGACGGAGAAGATGCTCGGGTTAGAGGACATCGAGAGCGCCCTCGAACAGCTCGACACGGTGGCCGACAGCGACCTGCGGACCGACGAGACCCGCGACGCGGACACGGCCCGCGACGTCGACCTCGCCCGCCGAGCGGAGGGGTCCCGTGAGGCCGACCGCGACGTCGAGCTGGAGGCCGAGAGCGAGCGGCCGGGGAGCTGATAGCGGAGGTCGGCTACGGGCGAGCGAAACGCGGGCTACCAGTCCAGCGACCCGCCGGACTGGTACTCCGTGACCTGTCGCTCAAAGAAGTTGGCCTCGCGGTTCAGATCGACCGCTTCGGACATCCACGGAAACGGGTTCTCCGTACCGAACCGCTCGTCCATGCCCAGTTGGGTGAGCCGGCGGTCGGCGATGTACTCCACGTACTCGACGAACCCCTCGGCGGACATCCCCATGAGATCCGGCGGACACGCCTCCTCGGCGTACGTCGACTCCAGTTCGACGGCCTCGCGGATCAGCTCGTCGATCTCCGCCTCGAACTCGTCGGTCCAGACGCCGGGGTGCTCCTCGCGGATCGTGTTGATGAGGTCGACCCCGAAGTTGAGGTGGAGCGACTCGTCGCGCATGATGTACTCGAACTGCTCGCCGACGCCGACCATCTTCCCGCGTCGCTTCAGCGCGAGCATCATCGCGAAGCCGGCGTAGAAGAATATCCCCTCCATGATCACGTAGAAGCCGACGAGGTCCCGGAGGAGGGCCCGGACGTCGTCGTCGGTCTCGATGGCGAAATCCGGCCGGTCGATGGCCCGCGTCAGGCCGACGACGAACTCGTCTTTGGCCTGTATCGCGGGGATGCGGTCGTACATGCCGTACAGGTACTCCGGTTCGAATCCGAGCGAGTCACAGCAGTAGATGAACGTGTCCGTGTGGATCGCCTCCTCGTACGCCTGCCGGAGCAGGTACTGACGGCATTCGGGAGCGGTGACGTAGTCGTACACGGCCAGCACGAGGTTGTTCGCGGTCAGCGACTCCGCCGTCGAGAAGAACCCGAGGTTCCACTCGACGAGCTGACGCTCGGCCTCGGTGAGCTCGTCGCCCTCCCACTGGTGGACGTCGTCGGCCATCGGAATCTCCTCGGGGACCCAGTTGTTGTTGACGCCGTCCCGGTAGTACTCGCGGGCCCAGTCGTAGTCGATCGGCAGGATCTTGTTCGGGTCGTGGTGGCTGTCGGTGTTGAGTATGGGCATTTGTGGTGGTGTGGCTGTGAGAGTCGGACGGTCACTGGCAGGCGTCACAGGTCGGGTCCTCGACGGTGGGGAGGTCGGAACTGACCCCATCGGCCGAACCGGCATCGGACTCGGAGACGACCGACGCGGACCGGTCGTCGAAGTCGGACTCGCCGCCGGCGCTCCCCGCCCCGCCGCGGGACTGCGTGTCGTCGTACTCGTCCATGTCGAGCGTCGACTGCTCGATGCTCGACGCGCCGAGCGTGCGCAGGTAGTAGGTCGTCTTCAGTCCGAGCTCCCACGCCGTCTCGTAGACGTCGGTGAGCAGCGAGCCGTCGGTGGAGGGGAAGAAGACGTTGTGCGACTGGCTCTGGTCGATCCACGCGCCGCGTCGGGCGGTGAGCCGCAGCTGATGGCGCGGGTCGACCTCGAAGGCGCCACGGTAGAGGTCGGAGAGGTCGCCGGGGAGATCGAGGTC
This sequence comes from Halorubrum sp. AD140, assembly GCF_034497445.1. Lineage (NCBI taxonomy): Archaea > Methanobacteriati > Methanobacteriota > Halobacteria > Halobacteriales > Haloferacaceae > Halorubrum > Halorubrum sp. AD140. The sequence goes on along the minus strand of NZ_JAXRUU010000086.1, from coordinate 8,182 downwards.
GCCGACCGCGCCGTCGCGGTACTTCAGGCGGTCGAGCGCCTCGGCGCCCCACTGGCCCTCGGCCTTGAGGTCGGCGACGAGGCGCTCGTTGACGACGGTGAAGTCGCCGGACATGTTCGATTTGACGTAGAGGTTCGAGTACAGCGGCTCGATCGACGGCGAGGTGCCGGCGATGGTGGAGATCGTCGCCGTCGGCGCCACCGCGGTGGTGTTGGAGTTGCGCATGCCGCGGTCGGCGACCCGCTCGCGGACCGCGTCCCAGTCGAGCGTCTCCTCGCGGTCGACCGGGACCTCCCGGTCGCGTTCGTCCGCCAGCAGGTCGAGCGTGTCCTGCGGGAGGATGTCGCGGTCCCACTTCGACCCCTCGAACGTCTCGTACGCGCCGCGCTCGGCCGCCAGCTTCGCGGAGTTGTCGATCGCGTGGTAGCCGAGCAGTTCGCCGACCCGCCCCGCGAACCCGAGCGCGCGCTCGGAGTTCATCGGGACGCGAGCGAGCTGGAGCGCCTCGTGGAACCCCATCATCCCGAGCCCGATCGGCCGGTGTCGCATGTTCGAGCGCTCGGCCTTCTCCGTCGGGTAGAAGTTGAGGTCGACGACGTTGTCGAGCATCCGCATCGCCGTCTCGGCGGTGTCGGCGAACAGCTCGGCGTCGAGTTCGGCCGCCTCGCCGTCGACGCCGAGGTCGAGGGAACGCTCCGTCCCCGCCCCGCTCCGCGCCGCGGCGGCGACATCGTCGGGGGCGGGATGCGCCTCGGCGTCGCCGCGGAACGTCATGTGGCGCGCGAGGTTGACCGACCCGAGGTTACAGACGGCGGTCTCCTCCTCGCTCGTGTTGAGCGTGATCTCCGTACAGAGGTTCGAGGAGTTGACGACGCCGACGTGGTCCTGCGGCGACCGGACGTTACACGGGTCCTTGAACGTGATCCACGGGTGGCCGGTCTCGAACAGCCGAGTGAGCATTTCGCGCCAGAGCTCGCTCGCGTCGACCGTCTCGTACTGTCGAAGCTCCCCGTTTTCGGCGGCCTCCTCGTACTCCTCGTACAGCGCCTCGAACTCCTCGCCGTAGGTGCCGTGGAGTTCGGGGACCTCGTCGGGGGAGAACAGCGTCCACGTCTCGTCGTTCTCGACCCGTTTCACGAACAGGTCGGGGACCCACGCGGCGGTGTTCATGTCGTGCGTGCGGCGGCGCTCGTCGCCGGTGTTCCGCCGGAGGTCGATGAACGCGGGGAAGTCCAGATGCCACGCTTCGAGGTAGGCGGCCGCGGCGCCCCGACGCTTTCCGGACCGGTTGATCGCGCCGGTCACGTCGTTCGAGATCTTGAGGAACGGGACCGTCCCGGTAGATTCGACGCCGGTCGAGGAGACCAGCGCGCCGTCGGCCCTGAGGGGGGTCCAGTCGTTGCCGAGCCCGCCGGACCACTTCGAGAGCTTGGCGTGCTCCTTGTACGCGTCGAAGATCCCCTCCAGGTCGTCCGGAACGGTCGTGAGGTAACACGAGGAGAGCTGCGGGTGCGTCGTCCCGGCGTGGAACAGCGTCGGCGTGGAGTGGACGAACCGCAGGGTCGAGAGGACCTCGTAGAACTCCTCGGCGCGCGCTTCTCGCTCCGACTCGTCCTCGCGGAGCGCGACGCCCATCGCGACCCGCATCCAGAAGACCTGCGGGAGCTCGAACGGCCCCGCGTCCGCCTCCCGGAGATAGTACCGCTGTTCGAGCGTGTCGAGCGCGGTGTAGTCGAACAGCTCGTCTCGTTTCGGTTCGATCGCGTCCGCGAGCCGGTCGAGGTCGTACTCGGCCATCCGCTCGTCGAGGAGGTCGGCGTCGAGTCCTCTGTCGATGGCCTCCCGGAACGAGTCGCGGTAGGCCGTAGCGAGCGCGGCGTCACCCGCTGGCGGACGCTCGCCGGTCACTCGGCTGAAGTAGTCCTCGCGGGCGACGCGCGCGGCGGCGGCGTCGTAGGCCGGGTCGCGCTCGATGCGCGCCGTGAGCGCGTCGACCGTCGCCTCGGCGACCTCCCCGGGATCGGCTCCCTCGTACAGCGCCCGTTCGACCTCGTCGACGATTCGGTCGCGTTCGTCGTCGTCCAGTACGTCCTCGTGGCCCTCCCGGGCGCGGTCGAGTAGGTCGCGAACCGCGGTGTCGTGTGTCGTCGTGCTCATGTGTGCGTCCGGATCGGCCGGAGCCGACCGCCGCGGGCGACCGACGGCGTCGCCACTGGCAGCTGCCGTCGGGATCGGTACGGAAGCGCGGCTGTCGGCCGCGTCCGCGGCGAAACTCCGTTCGAGCCGTGTCACACACCTCCGGCTCCATCGGTATAAATATTACCAACAGCATTTCAGTAGAACAAGCTAGCTTGATTGTCGGCGGAGGGAGATCCGCCTCGGTGCGTACTCGCTGACGGCCTACGGACGCCACACCGGATCGACCGCCCAGAGCGCGCCGACCGCGAGCACGCCGGCGGCGGCGCCGGCGACGAGCGTGAGCACGGAACCGGGGACCGCGACGACCGACGCGAGCAGCAGGACCGCGCCGGCGAGCAGCGCGGCCGTGTCCTCCGTGGTCGCGGCGCGGACCACGGGCGCCACCGCGCCGCCGGCAAGGGCGCCGGCCGCGACCGTGGCGGGGGGACCGGAGCGCAGCGTCGCGAGCGCCTCCGAGGCGGCGAACGCGCCGAGGGGCGCCCCGAAGTCGGTGCCGATCCCGGCGCCGAGCGCGAGCGCGCCGGCGGCGCCGAGCGCGGGCGCGAGGAGGGCGACGCGGGCGGAGAGGTCGACGCCGGCGAACGCGGCAGCGCCGGAGACCAACAGCACCGATCCGGCCGCGAGGAGCGCGGGCGCGGCCAGCAGCGAGGTCGGCGACGGCACGACGAGGTCGGGGTCGCCGGAGGCGGTCTCCGAGCCGGGAACGACCGCGGGCGCGACGGCGGCCGCGCTCGCGAATGCGGCGGCGGCGACCGCGAGCAGAACGAGTCCGAGGAGGCGGCGACGGAGCGCTGTCATACCCGCGGTGACGCCGCCGTGACACAAAACGATCGCGGGACCGAGGCGAGATCGGCGGGGAGCGTGTCAGACGGTCACGCCGGCCCGGTCGCCGTCGACCGAGACGAGGACGCGCTCGGGCGGCCCCCGCTCGTCCGTGAGACGGAGCAGCAGGGTCCTGACGACCGGGTCGTCGGCGTCGACGTCGCCGCGGACTGCCGTCTCGTCGACCGCGATCCGGAGCGATCGGTCACCGACGCGGCTGACCCCGCCGAGCCGGAGGTGGACCGCGGGCGCGGTGAGCCGCTGTGCGACGACGAGCACCGCTCCCCCGCCGTCGGCCACGAACGCGGTGACGTCGACGAACTCGCGCGCCTCTCCGGCGTCGGGTCGGAGCGCGTTCCGCGCGGCCGCGCTCGACCGGAACGCGGCGGCGTGGGTCGCGACCTCCTCGGGCTGTGAGCGAACGCTCTGGCCGTCGACGAGCGGGTCGCCGTCGACGGAGCGGCTCCGGACGCCGAGGTCCCGCGGGGTCGACGCCGCCACGTCGTGGAGGCGGTCGACGCAACCCGCGGTGGCGACCGAGAGGGCGCCGGCCACGGCCGCGCGACGGTACATGTGGGCGGTTCCGGCGGTCGCGGATAAAACCCCGTCGTCGCAGGTCTCGCCGGATGAGAATCGGAGGGACGGTCGGGATCAGACAGAGACCGGACCCGCCCGCTACTCCTCGACCATCGGGGCGGGGACGCCCCCGTCGTCCGCGCCCAGGTCGAAGGCGCGACGGAGCTCGGCGATCCGGTCGCGGATGTCCGCCGCCAGCTCGAACTCCAGGTTGCTCGCGGCCGCGTTCATCCGGTCTTCGAGCGCCTCGATCTGCGCTTCGGCCTCCTCCTCGCTCTCCACGTCGCCGACGCTGACCGACGAGGTGTCCGTCTTCGAGCCCGGGAGGTTCGTCTCGCCGACCGGCTTGTCGATGGTCGTCGCCTCGTAGCCGTGTTCCTCGTTGTACGCCAGCTGGATCTCGCGGCGGCGCTGGGTCTCCTCGATGGCGGCTTCCATCGAGTCGGTCACCCGGTCGGCGTAGAGGACGACCTCGCCGTTGACGTTCCGGGCGGCGCGGCCCATCGTCTGGACGAGGGTGGTCGTCGATCGGAGGAACCCCTCCTGGTCGGCGTCGAGGATCGCCACCAGTGAGACCTCCGGGATGTCGAGCCCCTCGCGCAGCAGGTTGATCCCGACGAGCACGTCGATGTTGCCGAGCCGGAGGTCGCGGATGATCTCGTGGCGCTCCAGGGTGTCCGTCTCGTCGTGCATGTACGCCACGTCGACCCCGGCCTCCTCGAAGTACTCCGTGAGGTCCTCGGCCATCCGCTTGGTGAGCGTGGTGACGAGCACGCGCTCGTCGCGGTCGATCCGCTCGTCGACGCGCTCCAAGAGGTCCTCGACCTGCCCGGTCGCCCCCGTCACCTCCACCTTCGGGTCGACGAGGTGGGTCGGACGGACGATCTGCTCGACGACGTTGTCGGAGGTTTCGCGCTCGTAGTCGCCGGGCGTCGCGGAGACGTAGAGCGTGCGGTCCGTCTTCCCCTCGAACTCCTCGAAGGTGAGCGGGCGGTTGTCGTAGGCGGTCGGGAGCCGGAAGCCGTTCTCGACGAGCGAGTCCTTCCGGGACTTGTCGCCCTCGTACTGCCCTTTGATCTGCGGGATAGTCTGGTGGGACTCGTCGATCACGGTGAGGAAGTCGTCGGGGAAGTAGTCGAGCAGGGTGTAGGGAGCGTCGCCGGAGTCGCGGTCGTCCATGTGCACCGAATAGTTCTCGATCCCCGAGCAGTAGCCCGCCTCCCGGAGCATCTCGACGTCGAAGGTGGTGCGCTCCTCGATGCGCTGGGCGGCGACGAGGTCGCCCTGCCGCTCGAAGTAGCTGACGCGCTTCTCCATCAGGTCCTCGATCTCCGCGATCGCCTGCTCCAGCTTGTCGTCGGGGATCGAGTAGTGCTCGGCGGGGTGGAGCATGACCGCGGGCTCCTCCGAGACGACCTCACCCTTCAGCGGGTCGACCTTGCGCATCCGGTCGATCTCGTCGCCCCACAGCTCGACGCGCACCGCGTACCGCCCGTACATCGGGTAGATCTCGACGGTGTCGCCGCGCACCCTGAAGGTGCCCTGCGTGAAGTCGACGTCGTTGCGCTCGTAGTTCAGGTCGACGAGCCGGGCGAGCAGCTCCTCGCGACCCACCTCCTCGCCGACCTCCAGGCGGAGCGCCATGTCGCGGTAGTTCTGCGGGTCGCCGAGGCCGTAGATGGCCGAGACCGAGGCGACGACGATCACGTCGTTTCGGGTGAGGAGCGAGCGCGTCGCGGAGTGGCGCAGGCGGTCGATCTCCTCGTTTATCGACATCTCCTTGTCGATGAACGTGTCCGTCTGCTCGACGTACGCCTCCGGCTGGTAGTAGTCGTAGTAGGAGACGAAGTACTCGACGGCGTTGTCCGGGAACAGCTCGCGGAACTCCTCGTACAGCTGGGCCGCGAGCGTCTTGTTGTGCGCGAGGACGAGCGTCGGCCGGTTCAGCTCCTCGGCGACCCACGAGACGGTGTTGGTCTTCCCGGAGCCGGTGACGCCGAGGAGGGTCTGTCTCTTCGCGCCCGACTCGAACCCCTCCACGAGCTCCGCGATCGCCTCGGGCTGGTCGCCCGCGGGCTCGAACGGGGCGTCGACGCGGAGGGGGCGGTCGACGGTCGGGCGGTCCTCCGAGAGGGGGGAGTCGGCGTCGCTCACGATACGCGTCGTTGGCGGCGGAGACACTTGAGCGACGCGACTACGTCGTTTATACCGTCGGAAGTCTCGGCGGTTCGGCCGGCGGTAAATACCCGATTGCTCCCAGTGGCGCGGCGGAGGCTCCCGAAACAGCAGCCACTTGGCCGTACCGGGTTCCCGCTGGAGAAAGCACCTCCAAAGCCCCAGCCGCTCGATTATAAATGGTTGATAGCGGATCGGCGGCGGACACCTCCAAAGCCCCAGCCGGGAGGCGGACGCACGCTCGCTGCGCGCTTCAGTCGTTCACTCCTTCCAGTGCTTTCATCGCCTGCGCCCGCCTCCCGGCTGCCCCTTTGAGTCCCGCCCCGCACGGCACCGCACCTCACACCTCCCCAGCCTCGTCGGTGATCCTCCGCTTCGCTCCGGATCACCGACTCCCTCGCACGCGCTCCTCGCGCCCTATCGGGCGCTCGGAGGCGCGCGCCACCGCACGAGGTTATTTATAAGCGATATCGTGTCGCTGCTCGCCGCGGCTCACCGGACGAAAACGTTTCCCCGCCGCCCCGCCACGCTGGAGGTATGCGCATCGCCGTCCCCAACAAGGGCCGCCTACACGAGCCGACGATCTCGCTCTTGGAGCGCGCGGGGCTCCACATCGAGGAGACCGCCGACCGCCAGCTGTACGCCGACACCGTCGACCCCGACGTGTCGGTGCTGTTCGCGCGCGCTGCCGACATCCCCGAGTACGTCCGCGACGGGGCGGCCGACCTCGGGATCACCGGCCTCGATCAGGCCGCGGAGTCCGGCGGCGTCGCCGACGCCGCGAGCGCGGCCGAGGAGGGCGACCTCGTCGACCTGCTCGACCTAGGGTACGGCTCCTGTACGCTCGTCCTCGCGGCGCCGGAGGACGGCGACGTCTCGACCGTCGAGGACCTCGCCGGCGGCACGGTCGCCACCGAGTTCCCGAACGTCACCCGCGACTACCTCGACCGGGTGGGAGTCGACGCCGACGTCGTCACCGTGACGGGCGCGACGGAGCTGACCCCCCACGTCGACATGGCCGACGCCATCGTCGACATCACCTCGACGGGGACGACGCTGAAGGTGAATCGCTTGGCCGTGCTCGACGACGTGCTCGCCTCCTCGGTGCGACTGTTCGCCCGCCCCGACGTGGTCGACGACCCGAAGGTCGAACAGGTGCGGACCGCCTTCGAGTCCGTGCTCGCGGCCGACGGCCGGCGCTACCTGATGATGAACGCGCCCACGGACCGACTGGACGCGGTGAAAGACGTGATCCCCGGGCTCGGCGGTCCCACCGTGATGGACGTCGAGGCCGACGAGGACGGCAACGGCATGGTGGCGGTCCACGCCGTCGTCGAGGAGCGCGACGTGTTCGCGACGATCTCGGAACTGAAGGCCGTTGGCGCGAGCGGGATCCTGGTCACCGAGATCGAGCGGCTCGTCGAGTAGGGAACCGCGCGGAGCCTCGCCGCCTCAGCCCCGGTCCCCGTCGAGCAGCGCCTCCTTCTCGCCGCGGGTGAGCGACTTGATCCCGTGCTCTCGCGACAGCGCCGCGGACTTCGAGTCGAACGACTCGACGTGCCGCAGCGTCACGGGGGTCCGTCCGCGGGTGTACTTCGCGCCCTCGCCCGCGTCGTGCTCGGAGACGCGTCGCTCCACGTCGGTGGTGTAGCCGGTGTACAGCGTCCCGTCCGCGCACTCGATCACGTACACGTGGTGGCGCGAGTCCTGACTGGGCGTCGACACGGGCGAGTGATCGGCGCGGACGCGCCGAATAGCTGCCGGTCTCGGTGCGGTCGAAGCGCCGGACCCGTCGTCGGGCGCGTCCGGCGCGGTTCGGCGGCGGGATCGACGGAGTCAGTCCCCGGTTCGGGCGCGCTCCCGGGAGACCTCGGCGATCCCGGCGTTGGCGGAGCAGTCCGGACAGGCGTTCAGGTCGCCGCGCTCGTCCGCGAAGACGCGTGCGAAGCGGTCCGAGACGTGCGACCCGCAGTGGTCACAGCGTGGCATTCGGTACCGGCGGTCACCGGCGGGCGATCGTAGGGGATCGACGAACAAATACCCTGTTTCACCCCCGCTCGCTGCCGGTGTCGGACGGCCCGTCCCTCGCGTCACGAGCCCGAACTCCGGAGTCAGTCGCTCCGCGCCGCGTCGACGGCGCGGGCGATCAGCCCCGCCTGCGCGCCGGCGACGAAGCCGGCGTCGACGTTCACGGTCGTGAGCACGGAACAGGACTGGAGGGCCCCGTGGAGGGCGGCGACCCCCGCTCCGCCGACGCCGTAGCCGGTCGACACCGGAAGCGCGATCACCGGCGCCGCGACGAGCCCCGCGACGACCGTCGGGAGCGCCCCCTCGCGGCCCGCCGCGACCACGACGACGTCGGCCTCGCGGATCCGGTCGACCTGATCGAGGATCCGGTCGAGGTTGGCCA
>NZ_JAXRUU010000085.1:0-10437 GCF_034497445.1 Halorubrum sp. AD140 | reverse complement strand
CCGAGGAACTCGCGCATCAGCTCGGCGGCCTGCTCCTTACAGCCGCCACAGAGGCGCTCGCCGTTGACGCACTCGGAGTAGACCGTCTTGGTGAGCTCGTCGTCGTCGCCCGCGAGCAGGTAGGCGTACAGCTCGTAGACGGGGCACTCGTCGGCCTCGCCGCCGAGTTCGCGCTGCTCCTCGGCGGTGTCTCGGCCGCCCGTGGTCGCCGCCATCACCTTGTCGTAGCCGTCCTCGGGGTCGTCGAGCAGCGAGATGTGGCTCGCCGGGATCGACGAGGACATCTTCCCGCCGGTGAGCCCGGTCATGAACCGGTGGTAGATCGAGGAGGGCTGCCGGAAGCCGAAGCCGTCGTGATCGATCTCGACCTCGCGCGCCAGCGACTCGGCTTCCTCACGGGTGAGGTCGAATGCGTCGACGTGCTCATCATAAACTCTCTTTTCACCGTCAATAGCGTCAATCAGTCCGCTAAACGCTTCTTCGGTCGCATTCCGATCAAGGAACCTCAACCGCCGTCGTAGAGGTTCTTTTCCAGAATTCGCCAGCTTTCGAACGAGTGAGTCGAACGTTGCATGGTGAATTCCTTCAGGGGGAAGGGTCTCGATAGCGAGGACGTCAGCAAACGGGTCCTCACCGTAGTCGCGCGGGAGTGAGAAATCGCCGTTCTTGTCGTGGAAGACTTCGTATCTTAGGAGGCCCTCCTTGTCCGACAACCGTGCTTCTGCACCACGGGGAGAGACATCTGTTTCGTCGTATAGTTCTTTGTGATGCTGGAGGAATCTTGCAACCAAGTCACACCGTATTGCGTTCTTGTCAATATCTTGGCTGTGGAGCGATTCCTGAAAATTGTTGTACGCCCACCGGAGGAGAAGTCGTTCTTCCTCAGAAACCTCGAAGGAGGCGAACGCCTCGGTCACCTTGAAGTAGCGCACGCGGGTCGCCAGGTCGCGGGTGAGCCGGACGTGCGGGTCCTGGTCGGGGCCGACCGGGATGACGGTGGGCTTCGGCTCGTCGACGAGCTGCGGGTAGAGGATGTCCGCGGTCTGGGTGACCACGCTCTGCATGTGCGAGATGTTGGTCTCGCCGTCGAAGCCGTAGATCGCCTCGAACTCCGAGAAGTTCGCCTTCGACCCGAGCTCGAAGCCGAGGTCCTGCACCGCCCGGTTGTCGGACTGGCGGTACAGCTCGCCCTCCTCGGCGTCGAAGCCGAGCGCGAGGAGGGAGAGGAGGTAGTTGCGCGCGTGCTCGTCGATATCGTCCCACGACATCCCCCGCGCGGAGTGCGCTTCGAGGTCGGCGATCAGCCCGAACGCGTCGGCGCCCCGCTCCTGGTGCCAGATGATCTCGTCGAACACGAGCTTGTGGCCGATGTGCGGGTCGCCGGTGGGCATGAACCCCGAGAGCGCGGCGAACGGCTCGCCGTTCGACATCGCCTCGGCGACGGCGTCGTACTCGCGGTGTCCGAAGATGACGCCGCGGCGCATCAGGTAGTGCGGGTCCGGCACGTCGTCTGCGACGTCGTCGAACGCCTCGATGCCGAACTCCGCGAACAGGTCCGCGTAGTCGCCGACCGACGCCGATCCCCACGGGTCGAGCGCGACGTCCTCGGTCGGTCCGTCCGCGCGCTCCGCCCCGCCGTCGGCGCGGACCGATCCCGGGGCCTCGGCCCGGGAGTCGTCCGACGGCGCCGACGGCCCCGCCTCCTCGGGGGTGTCCTCGTCCATACGTCCCCTCCCGTCGGTCGACGCAAAAACCGTTCGCTTGCGCGTGAGGACGTGGCAGGGGCGGACGTCGACGCCGAGGCGGACGTCGACGGGCTCCGCTCACGCGATCCGCATCATCCGCGTCTCGAACTTCCCGACGCGGACGCGGACCCATCCCGCGAGCTCGGCGTCGAGCTCGGGGTCGTCCGTGTCGACGCGGAGCACGCGCACGCCGTCGAGCTTCGCCCGCGAGGCGACGATCCGAACATCGCAGCGCCGGATCACCGCCGGCGACAGCTGCGGGTTCCCGCGTCCGAAGACGAACCCCTGCCCACCGATCGGCGAGACGACGACCACGTTCTCCTCGCCGAGCGCGTCGAGGATCTCTCGCTCCGTCCCGTCTCGCACCACCACCTCACCGTCGCGCCACACGTCGACGCCGATCGACGAGGGCTCGAAGCCCAGCTCGGCCTTGATCGCGCCGACGGTCGACCCCGGGCCGAGCACGAAGGTGACGCCCTCGCCCTCGCGGGCGCGGATGTCCTCCGCGACCCCCTCCGCAAGCGACTCGACGGTCCCGCTCGCGGTCTGTTTCGACGACTGGAGGTCGTCGGCGACGGGGACGCGCGCGACCGCCCGGAGCTCCGGGTGGACCTCCCCCTCGCGGTAGGCGTCCTCGTCGATGTCCATCACCTCGCGGCGCTCGGTCCGCGAGAACGTCGCCGCGACCTCGGCGGCGTCCTCCGGCGAGACCGCGAAGACGGAGGAGTACACTTTCACTCCCGCGGGAACGCCGAGCATCGGGACCTCGGAGCCGGCCGCCTCCAGCGCCGCCGCCACGTCCGTCGCCGTGCCGTCGCCGCCGACGAACAGCACCAGGTCGATCGGGCCGGCGGCCGGACTGACGTCCCCGGTACCCCCGTCTTCTCCGCCGCTCCCGACGAACGCCTCGACGACGCGAACGGTGTGCTCGGCGGTCGTTTCCGTGGGGTCTGGCGGACCGTCGACCCCGTTTCGGTCGTCTCCGAACGGATCGACGACGCGGACCGGGTCGAAACCGGCCCCTCTCACCAGCCGCTCGCCCATCGGGTCCGCCGCGGTCGAGACGGTCGTCTCCGGCGCGACCGTCGCGAGCCGGTCCAGCATCCGGCGCGCGCGGTCGGGCGCCCGCGGCTCCGCGCCGCGAGCGATCGCCTCCGCGACCTTCCCGTCGGTGCCCTTGAGCCCGACGCGGCCGCCCATGCCGGCGACCGGGTTCACCACGACTCCGACGTGCATGGTCGAGTCTACGTCGGCGGACTCTTAAGCGGGCACGTCTCGCTCGCCGAGCGCGGAACTCGAACGCTTAAGTCGCCCCCGCCGCAATCCCGACGCATGCTCCTGGAAGCCGCCGTGACCGAGCCGCTCCCGATCGACGCGACCGCGATCGCCGTGCTGCTCGCGGGCCTGGTCGTCACGGCCGTGTGGCTGGCGTACCTCTACCGATAGTCGGCCGCGCCGCCGGTCCGGTCGTTACCGCTCCTCCGACCCGACCAGATCCGAGCGTTCTCGCACCCACTCGGCCGCACGCTCGGCCTCCGCGGCTCTCGTCGCCGTGATCTTCACGCGGACGCTCTCCCCGGGGTACGAGCCCACGCTCACGTCGAACTCCTCCTGGAGCGCCGTGAACCGCTCCAACAGCGCGCTCTCCGGCTCGTCGACGTCGACCGTGACGGTGTGGGTCGGCGTCCCCTCGAACTCGCCAGCGACCGACTCGAACATCGCCTTCATCTCGTGCGGGACGCCGGGGAGGACGTACGCCGACTCGACGACGGCGCCCGGCGCGACGCCGACCTCGTTGGAGAGCGGCCGACAGCCGGCCGGGAGGTGGGTCGTCTCCGCGGCGAGGTCGTCGGCGCTGTACCCGCGCTCGGCGAGCCACGCGGCCGCGTCGGGGTTCTCGACCAGTTCCCGTCCGAAGGCGGCCGCGACCCCCTCCATCGTCACGTCGTCGTGGGTGGGGCCGAGCCCGCCCGTGACGACGACCGCGTCGTACTCCGCGTGGTACTCGTTGACGACGCGGGCGATCTCGCCGACCTCGTCGGGGACGACCGTCACCCGGCGGACGACGACCCCGAACTCGTCGAGCCGGTCGCAGAGCCACGTCGCGTTCGTGTTGTCGGTGTCACCGACGAGGAGCTCGTCCCCGACGGTGACGACGGCGGCGTTCATACGTCGACAAGGCGGCGCGCACTCAAAAGCGTCCGCGTTCGGTCGGATGCCGGGCCCGACCGGCCGTCGGCCGACGCCGGTTACTCCTCGTCGTCCACGTCGAGGCCCAGCTCCCGCCGCTGCTCCCGGAGCGCCTCGAGCTGTCGCCGGAAGTAGGCGGTTCCGACGACCGCCGCGACGAGCGCGACGGCGAGGATCACGCCGAAGACGAGCAGGTCCGTCTCGCGGTACGACTGGACCACGACGGAGCCGCCCTCGACCGACTCCCAGGTGATCCGGTCGCGCCCGTCGACCGTCTCGATCTCGTGGTCGCGCGGCGAGACGTGTCCCACGACCGGGAAGTCGGTGCTGAACCCGGACGGGAGCGTCACCGCGTACGACCCGTCGACGTACGCCAGCGTCGTGAACCGCCGCGGGGAGCCGGCCGACGAGAAGGCCACGTGGCCGTCGTCCATGTCGTCGGGGAAGCGGACCCACGTCTCGTCCGGCGTCCGGTCGACCTCGCCGCCGCGGGCGCGGAACTCGCTGCCATTAAGCACCTCACCGTCCGCGGTCCGGTAGCGGAACGCCTCGAACTCGAGCGGCTGGTCGCCCATGTACGGCGTCTGCCGGTACAGCCGGAGCTCCTCGACGTCGGAGACGTCGTACACCGCGGTGTACTGGTTCCCGGTCGACAGCTCGAACGTGGCGTCGCGGTCGGCGTCGAACTCGTACTCCATCGGCGGCTCCGCGTCGAGCGTCTCGTTCCCGACCTCGCCGCCGTCGTTGAGGTAGGTGAGACAGCCGGAGCTGGCGACGAGCAGGAGGACCAGCGCCGTCGCGACGACGAAGCGTCTGTTCACTGGCTCAGACGACGCAGCGCATCTCCGCCGGGAGGTACGAGCCGATGGCGGCGAGCAGCCCCGGCGGGTCGGTGGTCTCGGTGCAGACGATGCTCTGCTCTAACAGTCCGAGCCGCTCGACGGTGACGATGTCCTGCGCGTGGCCCGCGCGGTTCACCGTCGCGCGCACCTCGCCGCGGGTCGCCGAGTTGACGTTGACCCGGCCGTCGCCGCGCCGCCAGTCGTACAGGCGGTCGCGCTCCGCGTCGGCCAATCGGCTCGGCTCCGCGTCCACGTCGCCGGCGTCGCCGCCGTAGACGAACCGCAGCGGCAGGTGCTGGACCAGTCCGAACCGCTCGACGACCTGCTCGGGGGAGCCGACGCCGAGACCGATCTCGTCGGTGGGGATCCGCACGTCGACGCCGGCGTCGAGGACGAACCCGTCGTCGTCCCACGATTCGAGGGTTCCGACGTACTCGACGCCGGCCTCCAGACCGGCGTCGTGAGCGACGATCTCGCCCCACGTCTCCGCGAGGACGTTGCGGGCCACCGCGGCGTCCTCGCCGGTGACGTCCACCTGCACGAAGCCGTCGTCGCGGACGCCGACCTGCCAGTCGACGCGCAGTTCGCCCACGTCGTTGGCGACGAGCGAGCCCATCCCGTCGAGCGCGCGCTCGCGGGCGTCGCCCTCCACGTAGCACTTGGTTGCGAGGACGACCATCAGCCCGTCACGTCCACGTTCAGCTCGTCGCGGAGCTCCTCGATGCGCCGGTCCATCGCCTCGCGGAGCCGGTCGTTGTCCATCGCTTCGACCGGCGAGCCGCACTCGGGACACTCGAAGCCGAAGTCCATCGCCTCGCCGAATTCGAACCGGATCGAACACACCTCACAGAGGTAGAACTCGTGGGTGCGCTCGTACTCCTCTCGCTCCTCGAGGGCCTCCAGCAGCCGGTACATCTCCTCTTCGAGGTTCTCCGGGATGTTGTCGTAGTGGAACGTCCAGAGGTACGTGAGCCATCCCGAGTCCTCGTCGCGCACCCGGCGGTACGTGGCGAGGTCGTTCTCGTACAGGATGAACAGCGCGCGACGGACGTCGTTGAGCTCCAGCCCGAGCTCCTCCGCCAGCTCCTCGTCGGTGACCTCGCCGTCGGGCGGCGCGGCCGCGACCGGCATCCCCGTCGGCCCCACCAGCTCGTGGAGGTACTTCTGGATGACGGGGTCGTTCAGTAGATCCTCAAAAGCCATTACTCTGATTTGGTGGTGGAATCGGGTTAAAAGCTCCGAAAGGGCCACCGTCGTCCGGCGCCGGGCGCGGTCGCGACCCTGCAGTCGTCGTCGGCGACCGCCGACCGCCGGCCCCTCCGAGTCCTCGACGGCGGCTCCGGCAGAGCTTTACGCCGGCCCTCGCATCCAGTGCGTGATGAGCGAGTCCGTCGATCCGCGCGCCCGAGGGCCTCCGCCTTCCGGAGGGACCGACGGCCCGCCACCCCGACCCGCCGGCGACCCGCGTGGTCGAGTTCGGCTCCGACGGGCGGTCGGCGTCGTCGCGCTCGCGACCGTTCCGGTGCTCCTCGCCGCGGCGCCGCTGATCACCCTCGCCGCCCTCCTCGGTCCCGCCGGCCTCGGCGTCGTCGACTCGGCCGCGCTCGGCGGCCTCTCCCCGACCGCCGCCGCAGCGCTCGCCGCGGTCGCCCTCGGCCTCGGGGGGTCGGCGCTGCTCGGCCCGTCGCTCGTCGACCGGCGGATCGCGCGGCTCCCGTCGGCCGAACTCGACGACCGGCCGGCAGACTTCGTCGCCGACCGCGTCGCGACCCTCGCGGGGGAGGTCGGCGTCGACCCCCCCGCGGTGACGGTCGTCCGCGCCGACGCCGCCAACGTCGCCGTCGCGGACGGCTACCGGGTAGCGCGGCTCGTCGTCTCGACGCGGCTGCTCTCCCTCCCCGCGGCCGACCGCGACGCCGCGCTCCGCCACGCGCTCGTCCGGCTCCGGACCCGGGAGGCGGCGGTCACCACCGCCCTGCTGCCCGCGCTGGCGATCGTCGAGACGGTCGCGCTGCTGGCGACGCTGCTCGTCGGGCGCCGCGCCGACCGGACCGCCGCCGACCGGCGCGTCAACCGGATCCACGGATACGAGCCGGAGCGGGACCGGATCCCCTCGTGGGCGTACACGGTCGCCGGCGTCCTGCTCTGGCTGCTCCTGCTGCCGGCGTGGGTCCCCGCCGCGGTCGGCGACCGCTGCTACGTCGGCGGCGGTCGCCGGGACGCGGACGCCGCGGTGGCGCGGCTGGGGAGCGCCGAGCGCGCCGGGCTCGGGAACGCGGTCGCGTTCGCGGGCGAGGCGGCGGGCGCCGCCGACTGGCCGCCCCTGCTCGACCGGCTGTCGCTCGCCTCGATGGCCGACGCCGAGACGGGTCGGGTCCGGGGGACGAGCCGACAGGAGGCGCGGATCCGACTCGCGCGGCTGCGGTCGAAGCGACCGATGTGAGTGCGAAACTCCGCCCTGCGCCGCGTCCGGCCGTCGAAGCGAGGCTCAGACTCAGGGGTTCGCGGGAACCGTCAGCCTGAGCGTGGTCCCCTCCGACGACGTGTCGACGGTGAACTTGCCGCCGGCCTTGTTCACGACCCAGTAGATCAGCCAGATCCCCAGCCGGTCCGCGTGGGTCAGCGACGTCTCGCCCCGTTCGAGCACCTGCGTCTCGTGGTCGGGGATCCCCGGGCCGTCGTCGGCGATCTCGATCGCGATCCACCCGGACGACTGCCGACTGACGCGGACGTCGACGGACGGACGCGGGTCGTCGTTGTGTTTGACGGCGTTCTCGACGCCCTCCTCTATCGCGGTCACCAGCCCGACCACCCTCGTCTCGATCGGGTCGTCGTCCGGAAGCGAGAGGGTGAGCGTCGCCTCGGGGAACCGGTCACGCATCCGACTCGAGAGCACGAGGAGTTGCTCGCGCAGGTCGATGCCGTCCTCCACCTGCGAGACGTCCGAGAGCGTGTATTCGATCTTCCGAGCCGCCTCCGCGATCCGCATCAGGTCGTCCGTCGTCTCGCCGATCACCTCGAGCGACTCGAGCGCGTTCTCGTCGTCGAGGTCCGATCGCAACAGCTCCGTGTACCCCGTGATGAGGTTCATCTTGTTCCGGAGGTTGTGGTTGAGGACGCGGTTCATCACCTCCAGCCGGCGCTCCCGGATCTTCCGATCCGTGATGTCCGTCTGGAACCCGACGAAGTGGGTGACCTCGTCCTCCCCGTCGCGGATCGGGGCGACCGTGAGTCGGTTCCAGAACGTCTGGCCGTTCTTCCGGTAGTTCAGAACGTCGACCGAGATCGGTCGCTCGTCCGCTATCGCCTCGCGGATCGCGGCCGTGGTCTCCGGGTCCGTCCCCTCGCCCTGCAGGAACCGGCAGTCCTCGCCGAGCATCGCCGAGCCGTAGCCGGTGAGCGTCTCGAAGCCCTCGTTGACGTACACCAGCGGGTCGTCCCCGTCCTCGCCGGCCTCCGCGATCGTGATTCCGACCGGCGCCTCGTCCATCGCTCGCTCCTTCAGCCGGAGGTCCTCGACGGTCTCGGCGAGCTTCCGCTCGCGGGCCGCGAGCCGGAGCGAGGTGCGCCGCCGCTCGACGAGGTTGGCGATCCGGGACCGGAGCGCCCGCTTTCGCACGGGGAGCTCGATGACGTCGTCGACGTAGTTCCAGGCGGTCTCCGTCGCCGGCCCGAGCGACTCGTCGCTCGCGAGCAGGACGAACGGGAGAAACGCGGACGCCGACAGCTTCCGTCGCCGCTGGATCGTCCCGGCGACTCGGTTGAACTCCTGCGTGTCGAAGACGCAGCAGTCGAACCTCGACTCCAGCGTCTCGACGTCGGTCGTCGCCTCGACGCGGAATCGATCGCTCAGCGCCTCGGTCAACAGATCGCGGTCCCGTCCCGGCCGCATGAAGAGCAGTATCTGCGCGGCGCCGTCCGGTTCAGGTGGTCCTCCGTGGGGCGCGTCGGCGGCCTCGGCGGCGAACGCCTCGTCCGGAGCGTTCTCCGGGGCCACGCTGTCTGCGGCCTCTCCGGAGCCTGAATCCATCTTTCGTGAAAGGAGGTTACACCGGCACTAAGAGTTACCCATTATTTTTACCGGGCCGTTCGAGTAGCCCCCATTATATTTACCAGGCCGTTCGAGTAGGCCCCATGACATCGCCATTCCCCGGTCGCGACTCGACCGGACTCGCGGGACTCGACGAGATACTGTCCGGGGGGCTAATCCCGAACCGGAGCTACATGCTCCGGGGGCGGGCCGGAAGCGGGAAGACGATATTGAGCTTCCACTTCCTCCAGCAGGGCGTCGACGAGGGAGAGACGTCGCTGTTCATCAACCTAGAGGAGGACGTTCGCGATCTCACGGCGAACGCGGCGGCGCTCGGGTTCGACACGGACGAGATCGAGTTCCTCGACCTGAGCCCTGGCGCCGACGTGTTCACCGAGGACCAGTCGTACGAGGTGTTCTCGCCCTCGGAGGTCGAGGGCGAGCCGTTCACCGAGCGGATCGTGGAGGGCGTCATGGCAGTCGACCCCGACCGAGTCGTCGTCGACCCGCTGACCCAGCTCCGGTTCCTGCACTCGGACGACTACCAGTTCCGAAAGCAGGTCGTCGGGTTCATGCGATTCCTGAAGGACCGTGACGCGACCGTGGTGTTCACCGTCCAGAACACCGACTCGCTGCCGACCGACGACCTGGAGTTCATCACGGACGGGACGCTTCGGCTGGGGGCGGAGGAGTACGGGAAGACGATCGACGTGCCGAAGTTCCGCGGCTCGTCCACGCAGGGTGGCGACCACGCCTACCGGGTGACCGACGCGGGCATCGAGGTGTACCCGGCGCTCCAGCCCGGAGCGCACGCGGGCGAGGTCGGGTTCGAACAGGTCTCCTCCGGGATCGACGAGGTCGACGACCTGTTGCACGGCGGGCTCGAACGGGGAACGGTCACCATCGTCAGCGGGCCGACCGGAGTCGGCAAGACGACGCTGAGCACGCAGTTCATGAAAGAGGCGGCAAACCGCGGCGAGCGCTCGGTCATCTACCTGTTCGAAGAGAACCGGGGAACGTTCCTCACGCGCTCTCGCGCGGTCGACATCCCGGTCGACGAGATGCTGGAGAAGGGGACGCTCCAGGTGAACGAGGTGGAGGCCCTCGAACGATCGCCACAGGAGTTCGCCCGGATGGTCCGCGAGGAGGTGGAGGAGCGCGGCGCGGACATGGTGATGGTCGACGGGATCGCGGGGTACCGCCTGACGCTCCGCGGCGAGGAGGGGATGCTCCTCCAGCAGCTGCACGCGCTGGGCCGGTATCTCAAGAACGCGGGCGTGACGGCGGTGTTCGTCGACGAGACGCGGAACGTCACCGGCGAGTTCCGGGCGACCGTCGAGAACATCAGCTACCTCGCCGACAACATCGTGTTCCTCCGGCACCTGGAGGTGCAAGGCGAGATACGCAAGGCGATCGGCGTCTTGAAAAAGCGGACGAGCGACTTCGAGCGGACGATCCGCGAGTTCCGCATCACCGACGACGGCGTTCGGGTCGGCGAGCCGATGACGGGGCTGCGGGGAATCCTGAGCGGGACGCCGGAAGTGATCGAGTCGCCGGGGGACCGCGACGACGCGTAGTGGGTGACGAGACCGCGACGACGCGTAGTGGGTGACGAGACCGCGACGACGCG
>NZ_JAXRUU010000084.1:0-10499 GCF_034497445.1 Halorubrum sp. AD140 | reverse complement strand
CTTCTCGCCGCCGCGCGCGAACCCGGACTGGGAAGGGTAGGCGGTCGGCGGTCCGAGCCGGGCCGAGTTTGAGGTTCAAACCGGCAGCGAAACGCGCGATCCCGCGCGTCCGCGATACCCGCAAGACGTACCGGACCGAAGGTGTGTTAGTGCTCGGGGCCCGAAAGAGAGTAATGGGAGTTCAAGAACAGTACCCGTTCGACGTGGAGGCGCTCCGCGCCGACTTCCCGATCCTTAACCGGAAGGTCGGCGGGGACCCGGAGACGGCGGGCGAGGGCGAGGGCGACGACACCCCCCTCGTCTACCTCGACAACGCGGCGACCTCGCACACCCCGGATCCGGTGGTCGACGTCATCGCCGACTACTACCGGAGCTACAACGCCAACGTCCACCGCGGGATCCACCAGCTGAGCCAGGAGGCCTCCGTCGCCTACGAGGAGGCCCACGACGCGGTCGCCGACTTCGTCGGCGCCGCGGGCCGCGAGGAGATCGTCTTCACGAAGAACACCACCGAGGCGATGAACCTCGTCGCGTACGCGTGGGGGCTCGAGGAGCTGGGTCCCGGGGACAACGTCGTCCTCACCGAGATGGAGCACCACGCCTCGCTCGTCACCTGGCAGCAGATCGGCAAGCGCACCGGCGCCGACGTGCGCTTCGTCGACGTCACCGACGAGGGGCGACTCGACATGGACCACGCCGCCGAACTCATCGACGACGACACGGAGATGGTCTCCGCGGTCCACGTCTCGAACACGCTCGGCACGGTCAACCCGATCGCGGAGCTGGCCGACCTCGCGCAGGACCGCGACGCGCTGATCTTCGCCGACGGCGCGCAGTCGGTGCCGACTCGGCCGGTCGACGTCACTGACCTCGGCGTCGACTTCCTCGCCTTCTCGGGACACAAGATGTGCGGTCCGACCGGCATCGGCGCGCTGTACGGCCGCGAGGAGCTGTTGGAGTCGATGCAGCCGTACCTCTACGGCGGCGACATGATCCGTCGCGTCACCTTCGAGGACTCCACGTGGGAGGACCTGCCGTGGAAGTTCGAGGCCGGAACGCCCTCGATCGCGCAGGGGATCGCCTTCGCGGCCGCGATCGAGTACCTGGAGGAGATCGGGATGGACCGGATCGAGGCCCACGAGGACTTACTCGCCGAGTACGCCTACGACGAGCTGACGGCACTGGGCGGCGTGGAGATCTACGGCCCGCCCGGGGACGACCGCGGCGGACTCGTCGCGTTCAACGTCGAGGGCGTCCACGCCCACGACCTCTCCAGCATCCTCAACGACTACGGAATTGCGATCCGCGCCGGCGACCACTGCACGCAGCCCCTCCACGACGAGATGGGCGTCGCCGCCTCCGCGCGCGCCTCTCTCTACCTCTACAACACCGTCGAGGAGCTCGACGCCCTCGTCGAGGCGGTCGGCGAGGCCCGCGACCTGTTCGCCTGACGCGCTCGGTTCGTCGACACCGACGGACGAGGCCGGCATGCGCGTGACACCCCCAGGTGCGCGTGTGACGTTCCCGGTGCGCGTGACAGTCTCGTACTCGGACCGTCGGGGGGCTGTACCGTCTCCCCGTCCGTGTCCCCGCTTCTCGACGTTTCGGCCGCGAAACCGGAGCAAAACGGGCTTAATCGTGGTTGAGTGTCTCCCCTTTATACGTGCACGGGGTGCGTTCGACGAGTCAGCATGACAGTCGAATCACGGTCGGCGGGTGACGGTCCGGCGGAAGGCGGCGGTTCCGTCGTCCTCCTTCACGTCGAGCCGGACGCGCGCTCCGCGGAGCTGCTGGCGGCGTTCGCGGACCGGTTCGCCGACCGGTTCGCGGTCCGATCGGTCGGTCGGATGGCGGCGGCGCTCGACGCGGTCGACGAGGTCGACTGCGTCGTGACCGAACAGCGGCTCTCGGACGGCTCCGGCGTCGAACTGGTCGAACGGCTCAGAGGGCGGGGCAGCGAGGTGCCGGTCGTGTTCCACACCACCTGTCGGGAGCGGGCGACCGAGGCGGCGGCGCTCGATGCCGGCGCGGACGCGTACTTCTCCAAGCGCTCGGAGCGGGGCCAGCACGACTGTGTCCTCGACCGGATCCGTGGGCTCCTCGACGGTGAGGGGGCCGGGAATCCCCGTGCGACGACGACCGCTCCGGACGCGTCGGGGCCGTCGTCGAGGGCGTCGCTCTCCGAGGAGTGACCGGTCGGTCTCCCCGTCGGCACCGGGCCCGCTGGGGGCGACGGAACCCTTTTGACCCGTACCGGCCTACCTGAGACCGATATGGGACTGGGCTCGGACATGTATCGACAGCAGATCCTCGACCACTACAAGAACCCGCGCAACTACGGGGAGCTCGAGGAGCCGGACTTCACGCACGTCGGCGAGAACCCCTCCTGCGGCGACACGATCCGGATGGACGTCGACCTCGACGCGGCGGGCGAGACGATCGAGGCGGTGCGGTTCACCGGCGACGGCTGCGCCATCTCGATGGCCTCGGCGAGCATGCTCTCCGAGCGGCTCCACGGGATGTCGATCGAGGAGCTTCACGCGCTCGACACTGACGACGTCACGGAGATGCTCGGCGTCGACATCTCTCCGATGCGGGTGAAGTGCGCGGTGCTCGGCCGACAGGTCGCCCAGGACGGCTCGAAGATCCACCGCGGCGAGCTCGACCCCGACGACCGCACGATCACCGAGGAGTAGCCGGTCGCGACGACGGCGTGCGCGCCGCCGGCGACGGCGGCCGTCCCCTCGATGGCCGCGACCGTCTCGAGCCCACCGGACTTTTGCTCGTGAGTCACGTTCGTCCGCTCATGAGCGACGGGTTCGACAAGGAGGCCGAACGGGAGAAGCTCCGCGAGAAGCTCGCGGACGACGAGCAGAAGCGCGAGCACACCCAGCGGATGTCCGAACTGCTCCTCCGGGGCGCGACGATGACGAACCGCCACTGCGACGACTGCGGGGACCCCATCTTCCGGCAGGACGGGCGAGAGTTCTGCCCGACGTGTCACACGGTCGACGCGGCCGACGTGGAGGGGAACGCGGCAGACGCGAGCGACGCCCCGGGGGACACGACCGATACGCAGCGAAGGGCGGTCGACGCGCCGGGGGACGCGGACCCGCCGACTGGCGAGAACGGGGCCGCCGGCTCTCGGTCGGGCACTCCCGATCCATCGAGCGCCTCCAATCCGTCGAGCGCTCCAGCGCGCGTCCCGGACCGTCCCGAGGGCGCGGCGGATCCCGTCGCGTCGCCGGCCGACGTCACCGGCTCCGAGAGCGTCGCGGACGCCCGGGCGTCGCTGGCGCGGACGCTGAACCGGTTCGCCGTCGCGGCCGAGGAGACGGACGACCCGCGTCGGGCGCGAGACCACCTACAGGCGGCCCGCGAGGCGGCCGAGGCGCTCGCGGCGCTCGACCGGTAGGGCGCGCGGCGAGGACGCGAGGGGAACCGAGAACACAGAGACGAGAGAGACGAGATCGCAGAGACGTCCGCTTTCGAACGCGCCGTCAGGCTCCCGTCGCGGGCCCGGCCGGCTCCATCTCCTCCCAGATCGGGGGCGTGTCGCTCAGAAGCGAGCGGACGATCCGAACGACGACGTCGGTGCCGGCGTGGCCGTCTATCTCGCCGCGCTCGGCGTCTCGAACGAATCGATCGAGCTCCGCCAGTCCGATCTTCCCGGACGCGACGGCGCCGGTGATCGTCTCCGTCTCGCTCTCCATCGTCCTCACGAGTTCCGTCGTTGCGGTCGGGCAGTGCTGGTCGGCGCGCGATTCGAGCCTGAGGTCCTTGGCGGCCATGTCAAATCTTACTACAGGACGAGTTAATATATTAGTACCGGTAGCTATCTGCCTCGTGATACTTCTCGCGGTGGACCGCTCGATCTCCGGTTGGGGACGGAACGAAACGCCTCGTTATCGACCGCTCTCGACGGCGATCCGCATGTCGGTCGCGAGCCGCTCGGCGCGGTCGGCGTCGGCGGACTCGGCGTAGATGCGGATCTTCGGCTCCGTGCCGGAGGGACGCACGAGGACCCACGCGTCGCCGTAGTCGAGGCGGTAGCCGTCGGTGGTGTTCGGCGCGGCGTCGGCGGTCTCCACGTACGCCCGCGCGGCCGAGAGCATGTCGTCGCGCTCGGCGTCGCTCTCGTACTCGACGTTCAGGCGCACGAAGTGGTAGTCGGTGTAGGGCGCGACGACCTCGCTGACGGGGTCGCCGCCGGCGGCCGAGAGCAGCTCGAGGAAGCGAGCGCCGATGTACGCGCCGTCCCGCGAGAGCCGGTACGGCGGGAAGAACACGCCGCCGTTCCCCTCGCCGGCGATGGGGACGTTCACTCCCTCCTCGTGGAGCTCTCGCGTGCGGGTGATGATGTTCGTCGCGCCGATGGGGCTCAGCTCGAGGTCGGCGCCGTTCGCGTCGCAGACGTCGACGACCCGCTGGGAGACGTTGACGGCGCTGACGACGGCGTCGCCCGGCTCCAGACAGGCGTCCGCCATCGCCGCGAAGGACGTGTCGCCGTCGACGAACGCGCCCGTCTCGTCCACGAAGACGCCGCGGTCCGCGTCGCCGTCGTGGGCGATCCCCACGTCGGCCTCGGAGGTGGCGACCAGCCGGGAGAGCGCGGTCAGGTTCGCCGAGACGGGCTCGGAGTCGCGACCCGGAAAGTGGCCGTCCGGCGTCGCGTTCACCGTCAGCACCTCACAGCCCAGCTCGCGGTAGCACCGCGGCGACGACACCGACGCCGCGCCGTGGCCGGGGTCGACGGCGACGGTGAGGTCGGCGTCGGCGACCGCCTCGCGGTCGACCGCGTCGAGCAGCTGGTCGACGTAGTCGTCGACCGCGCTCTCGACACGCGTCGTCGTGCCGGCGGTCCGCCAGTCGGCGTGGTCGTAGTCGTCGTCGAGGACGCGGCGCTCGACGCGTTCGAGCACGTCGACGGAGAGCTCGACACCGTCGTCGCCGACGAGCTTGATCCCGTTGAACTCCGGCGGGTTGTGCGAGGCGGTGACGAGCACGGCGGGGGTCTCGGTCGACTCGCAGTAGTTGCCGACCGCGGGCGTCGGCACGACGCCGAGCCGGTCGACGTCGCAGCCGACCGCGGCCAGTCCGCTGGCGGCGGCGTTGGCGAACAGCTCGCCGGTGGTGCGGGTGTCGCGGGCGACGGCGACCCGATCGGCGTCCCACACCGATCCGGCCGCCTTCGCGATGTCGAGGACCAGCTCCGGCGTGAGGTACCGCAGCGCGACCCCGCGAATGCCGCTGGATCCGAACAGCTCCATGGACGGCCATGCGCCGGCCGACGGGAAAGCGGTTCCGAACGCCGAGCGACGAGCGGCCGAGTGTCACGCTCGCTTCCGGTCCGCGGCGAGCGGGCCCCCTCGCCGCTCGTGCGGCCCGCTCCGCTCCGTTTCGATTTCCGCCTCGTCTCGACGCCCGCTCCGTCTCGACTCGTGTCGTTGAAACCCGTCCCGCCCGTACGGTTCGGGTATGGAGCGCACGCGACGCGACCTGTTGGCGACGACCGCGACGACGTTCACCGCCGTGGGGTCACTCGGCGTCGCCGGCTGTCTCGACTTCGCCGCCGGCGACGGCCCCCAGGGACCGGAGGGGACTCCGGACACGCTGGCCTGCGAGGACGACGAGTTCGTCCGACTCGCACAGCCCTTCGAGGGGTCGGTCGAGGGGACGCTCGTCGAGGCGGCCGGGACGACGCTCGAGCTGTCGGCGGAGGGGAACTCCGAAACCTACGGGCAGTCGCTCAGGCTCGTGTTGCGGAACACCGGCGAGGAGTCCGCAGCCACGCGCGGCGAGCACGCCTACTCGCTCCAGCGCGACACCGCCGAGGGGTGGCTCGACGTCCGCGGGTCGCGGACGGGCGAGTCGGTCGAGCTCCCGCGGTCGGAGGAGACGCTCGACCCGGACGGCTCGTACAGCTGGTCGATCGACCTGGAGGAGGAGGCGATCGCCACGGCGGTTCCCGACCTCGACCTCGCGGTGTGTCCGCCGCTCGGGTCAGGGAGGTACCGGTTCGTCTACTGGGGCATCGTCGACGCCCCGCCGCTCGGCGCCGAGTTCGACCTGATCGGGTAGCGCGGAGAGGCCGGACGGTCGGCGACCGAGGGCGGATCCCCGCTCAGAACGTGACCCACTCGGAGGGCTGTCCGACCCGTTCGCGGACGCGGAACTCGCGGTCCTCGTCCTCGACGCGGGTCTCGACGACGACCTCGAACGGCTCGTGGAGGGTGTGGACCACCTGCACGTCGTGTGCGGTGGAGCCGACGACCCCGACGAAGGGCCACCCCTTGCCCGACGTCTGGGAGGTCATCACGCGGGTGAATCGGTAGATCCGCTCGGGGTCCCAGTACATCAGCAGCTGTGAGAGGGAGTAGACGCCTACCGCGCGTTCGCGGCCGGCCGAGGACTCGACGATGTCGGTGAACTTGATCCCGATGTCGGTGAGGTTCCCGGCGCTGGCGACGTACTTCGTCGTCGGCGTGTCGTCGCGTTTGTCCCCCTGCTCGTGGGTGATACAGTCGATGACGATCACGTCGTCGCCGTCCCGCCCCGTGATCGTCTCGTAGTCGGCGCGGACCTTCTCGGCGGTGCGACCGGTCGAGATGATAACCGGGCCGGCGGTCCACTCGGCGAGCAGGCGGTTGAACAGGTCGTACTTCCCGCTCATCGGGGGACCGCTGACGAGCACGCTGTCGGCGTCGCGGACAGCGTCGGGAAGCACGCTCATGTGTCTGAATTGAGGGGGTATCGGGTAAAACCCTTCCGAGGGATCACTTCCGAAGCATCGACGGGAAGTCAAGCGACGACGGAGGCCCCCCTCGCGGACCGCGCGTCAGTGTCAGTTCCGTTATCGCTCCGGGGAGCGCGGCCCGGATCGGGGGTTCCCGCGGGACGCCCGCGCCGTCGACGAGGTCGTTCCACACCTCCTCGGGGTCGTCGGCCCCCTCGACGACCTCCAGCGCCTTGGTCCGCCCCTCGTCGTATGCCAGCTCGACCAGGCTGCGGTCGTACGCGCCCGGGAACGCCTCCAGAACGCGGTCGAGCTCCTCGGGGCGTCGGTTGCCCACGCCCTCGGCGACGCCGAGCGCGAACGCCCGCCGGACCGCCTCCTCTCGGTCGAGGTCGTCCCACCCCGTGCCGAAAGTTCGGTCGTACATCAGCGGGTCACCGTCGCGGCCGCGCCGACGCGGAGGCCGCCGTCTGTGAACTCGACGTCCTGGATGTCGGTGTCGACGTCGGTTCCGCGCATCTTCAGCACCTGGACCCCGCGCTTCATCCCGTCGTCTTCGAGGTAATTGTGCATGAAGACGACGCCGTGTGCGAGGTAGTGCTCCTCGGTGTAGGCGTTCGGGTCGGTCATCTCCGAGATGAGGAGCGTCGTCGCGTCGGTCCGCTTCAGCGAGGAGAGCAGCTGGATCATCGTGTCCTCGTCGTCGTCGAGGAGGAACCGTAGCAGCATCGTGGAGTCGAAGACGACACGGTCGATGTCGCGGGAGGTGATGAAGCCGGTGAGACGGTTCGTCACCCCGGAGTGGTCCCGGCGCTCGCCGGGGAGTCCGAAGAACCGGCGGCCGTCCGAGGAGAACGAGTCGAGGAACGTGACGCGGTCCGTGTCGAGCGCCCGGTCGAACCCGAAGTCGTAGCCGCCCATGTCGCGGCGAATCCCGTCTTTGGTCTCGTGCATGCTGATGTACAGCACGTCCTCGCCGTTGCGGGCGCCCTGCGCGGCGAACTGCGAGCAGAACGTAGTCTTTCCGCTGCCCGGAGGGCCGCTGACAACGTACAGGCGGTTCTCCGGAAATCCGCCGCCGACGAGGTCGTCGAACCCGGGAACGCCGCTTTCTGCGCGCATACGGAGAGACTCTCCGGTTACCGGATAAGGGTTGGCTCCCGTTTCTCACGGGTGAGAACGGCCGGGGCCCGACGCGGGGCTCCCGGCGTCGACCGCGCCGCTACGCCTCGGCGTTCCCGGGGACGACGTCGCCGGCGACGATCTCGTCGACGTCCGGCGAGACCCAGACGACGAAGCGGTCGTCGGACTTGACGATCCCGCGGATCCCCTCCTCGTCGACGGTCGTTCCCCGGTCGACGTCCGCGGCCGCGACGTCTCGCACCTGGAACACCTCGTCGACCATCCAGCCGACGGTGCCGCCCTCGTCGACCTCGTCGTCGTCGAACACGACGATGCGCTCGCGGGGCCCCTCCTCCGGAATCTCGAAGAGGGTCTTCGGGTCGACGATCGTCGTCGTGCGTCCGCGCAGGTCCATCACGCCCTCGACGTGGGCCGGCGAGTTGGGGATGCGCGTGAGCTCGCCGGCGTCGACGATCTCGTCGATGACGCCGATGTCCAGACAGTACGTGCCCTCGCCTAGCCCGAACTCCAACACTTTCGTGGGTTCGGCGGCCGTCTCGGTGGCTGCCATGGGGAGACGTGTGACGGAGGGACCAATAACCGTGTCCCCTGAATTATCAGGGGTGATTCCTGGGTCCGTGGGTTTATCCCGATTCTGGCTCCGCTCTCGCACATGAGTAGGACGACGGATCGGCGGGGCGGTCGCGACGACGCCGTTCGGGTGGTCGTCGTCGACGACTCGACGTTCATGCGGGGGCTGATCGCCGACATCCTGACGGACGCCGGGGTGGCTGTGGTCGGCGAGGCCGGCGACGGCGACGAGGCGCTGTCGGTGGTCGCCGAGACGCGTCCGGACGTGGTGACCATGGACGTCGAGATGCCCGGCATGGGCGGACTGGAGGCGGTTGAGCGGCTGATGGACGAAACGCCGACGCCCGTCCTCATGCTGTCGGCACACACCGCCGAGGGCGCCGAGGTGACGTTCGAGGCGCTCGATCGCGGCGCGGTCGACTTCTTCTCGAAGCCCGGCGGCGAGGTGTCGACCGGCGTCTCCCGCGAGTCGGACCGGCTCGTCGAGGCGGTTCGGTCTGTCGCGGACGCCGACCTCGACGCGGCGACGCGCGACCGACGCGAGTGCGACGACGGGACGACGCCGGCGAGCCGCCCGGCGTCGACGGACGCGGCGACCTCGTCGACCGGGTCCGCGACCGCGTCCGCTCCCGACCTCGACGCGCCCCTGACGGTCGTGATCGGCGCGTCGACCGGCGGACCGAACGCGGTCGAGCGCGTGATGTCGGCGCTGCCGATGGCGGACTGCCGGGTCGTCATCGTCCAGCACATGCCGGCGGCGTTCACCTCGCGGTTCGCCGACCGGCTCGACGCCGCCTCGGCGTACGACGTGCGCGAGGCGAGCGACGGCGCCCGGATCGGCGCCGGCGAGGCGCTCGTCGCCCGCGGCGGGAGCCACACTCGGATCGACGGCTACCGCGCGGGGCGGCTCCGCGTCAGGCTCGACGAGGACGACTCGCGGTCGATCACGCCGGCCGCCGACGTGACGATGCGCTCGGCCGCGGAGGTCGTAGACGACCCGCTCGTCGGCGTCGTGTTGACCGGGATGGGCTCCGACGCGGCCGAGGGGATCCGGGCGATGGCCGACGCCGGCGCGCGGACGATCGCGCAGAGCGAGGACACCTGCGTCATCTACGGGATGCCGAAGCGCGCGGTGGCGACGGGCGGCGTCGACGAGGTGTGCGACCTCGACGACGTCGCCGGCGCGATCGTGGGGGGTGCGGCCTGATGGACTCGCACCGCGCCGCGTTCGTCGCCGAGGCGGAAGACGGGATCACGGACCTCAACAACGCCCTGCTCGCCCTCGAGGCCGACCCGGAGGACGCCGAGGCGATGGACGACGTGTTCCGCGTCGCCCACACTCTGAAGGGGAACGCCGCGGCGATGGGGTACGACGACGTCTCCGACTTCGGGCACGCCCTGGAGGACCTGCTCGACGCGGTCCGGCGGGGCGACCGCGGGGTGACGCCCGAGCTGATGGACCTCCTCTTCGAGGGGGTCGACGCCGTCGAGGCGATGGTCGCGGAGATCGACGCAGACGGCGAGGTGACGACCGATCCCTCCGACCTGGAACGTCGCCTCCGCGAGATGGAAGAGCAGGGGACGATCGACGGCGACTCAGCGGACGACGCCGAGGGCGCCCCCGGAGACGACGAGAGCGTCGACGGCGACGCGGACGTCGATAGCGACGCCGCGGCCGACCCGGACGACGCGATCGCCGACGACGACGCGGCCGACATCGACGCCTCCGTCCCCGACCTCCCGGCGGCCGCCGCGGAGCTCGACGCTCCCGTCGTGTACGCCGACGTGACGGTCGGCGAGACGGCGATGGCCGGCGTCGACGCCGCGCTCGTCCTTCGGGCGCTCGACGGCCAGTTCGACGGGTACGTCACCGAGCCGGCCCCGGACGCGCTGGAGGACGGCGAGTACGAGGAGGGGTTCGACGCCTTCGTCTCCGGCGCCGACCCCGACGTGGTCGCGGAGGGGCTCGGCGCGCTCGCGCAGGTCGAGTCGGTCGCGACGGCGCTCGTCGGCGGCGACGAGACGCAGGTCGACGAGGGCGAACGGACCG
>NZ_JAXRUU010000083.1:0-10787 GCF_034497445.1 Halorubrum sp. AD140 | reverse complement strand
ACCTGCCCCTCCTCCATCGCCTCCAGGAGCGCCGCCTGCGTCTTCGGCGGCGCGCGGTTGATCTCGTCGGCCAGCACGACGTTCGCGAACACCGGCCCGGGCGAAAAGGAGAAGGAGCCGTCGCGCTCGTCGAAGACGTTCGTCCCGGTGACATCGCTCGGGAGGAGGTCGGGCGTGAACTGGATCCGCGAGAACTCCAGGCCGAGCGCGGTCGCGAACGAGCGCGCCGAGAGGGTCTTGCCGGTGCCGGGCGCGTCCTCCAAGAGGACGTGACCGCGGGCGAGGATTCCGAGCGTGACGCGGTCCAGGAACTCGCGGTCGGCGACGACCGCACCGCCGACCTCGTCGACGACGCGGTCGCACGCCGCCGCCGCTTCGGGGACGTCCATGCGGTCGCCACGGGCGCCGCCCCGAAAAGCGTTGCCGGCGGGACGGTGCGGCTCGGGATCGATCGGCGGCGATCGAAACGCATAACAGCGGAACCGGCCAACCCGCACGTGAGCCGAGGTAGCCTAGCCTGGCCAAGGCGGTAGATTCGAAATCTACTGTCCATTCGGACACCGGAGTTCAAATCTCCGCCTCGGCGCTTCTCTCGAACCCCACCCCGCGAGCGATGCGGTCGGGCCGTCGACCGCGACCGACTTACGGCCGCCCGCCCAGCGACTCCTGTACGGACCCGGGGTCCCCCCGCATGCGGCGCCGGCGCTTGTCGTAGGCCGCCTCCAGCTTCGCGTTCGTCGCCCGCGAGACGAGGTAGCAGTCGACGTCGTCGCCGTCGCGGGGGTGCGCGCTCGCGACCCAGACGTGACCGTCGCCCGTCGAGAGGTCGGCCGCCCAGCGCTCCGCGTCCGCGCGGCTCTCGAAGGCGTGACGGGGACCGTCCTCGAAGACGAGCCGCCCCACCTTCGCGTTGCGCTTGCGCGCCGAGGGCTTCACCGCGACGACGACGCTCACGGGCGACGTTCGGGCGTCGTCGCTTAAAAACCTCGTCAGACGCGACCGCTCGCGACGCGATCGGGACGCCCCGGCGGTCGGGTCGACCAGCCGGGACGAACCACAAGAAACCAAACCCCCGACTCCGTAGCCGGGTCCATGAGCGATCCGGACTGGTACGAGGACGCGACGATCTACTCGCTGGACGTCAAGACGTTCAACGACGGCGACGGCGACGGGTGGGGGGACTTCCGGGGAGCGACCGAGCGGCTCGACTACCTCGACGGGCTCGGCGTCGACGCGCTCTGGATCCGGCCGTTCTACCCGAGTCCGCTCCGCGACAACGGGTACGACGTCGCCGACTACTACGACGTCGACGACCGGCTGGGGAGCCTCGCCGACTTCCGCGAGTTCGCCGATCGGGCGCACGAACGGGGGATCCGGGTGATCACCGACCTCGTCTTCAACCACACCTCGAACGAGCACGAGTGGTTCCAGCGGGCGCGAGAGGACCCCGAGTCGGAGTACCACGACTACTACCTGTGGACCAGCCACATAGAGGACGCCCACCACCGCGGCAACATCTTCCCCGAGTACGAGGACGGCGTCTGGTCGTACGACGAGGCCGCCGGCAAACACTACTTCCACCAGTTCTACGGTCACCAGCCCGACCTCAACGTCGCGAACCCCGCCGTCCGGGAGGAGCTGTACGACGTGCTCCGGTTCTGGCTCGGCCAGGGCGCCGACGGCTTCCGGATCGACGCCGCCCACCCGATGCTGATGCCGAAGGGGCACGACGCGACGACGCTCGACGAGACCGACCTCGGCGAGTCGATCGAGCTGTTCAAACGGATGCGGCGGGTCGTCGAGGCGGAGCAGTCGGACGCGGTGCTGCTCGCGGAGGCCGACGACGAGCCGGAGCACCTCGACTACTACTTCGGCGACGGCGAGGCGTTCCACCTCCAGTTCAACTTCGTGATGAACGCCCACCTCACGTACGCGGTCGGCGTGAAGGACACCTGGCCGCTCCAGCGCGCCGAGGAGATCCTCCCGGACGTCTCCGGCGTCGGCGGCTGGGTGAACTTCCTGCGGAACCACGACGAGTGGAACCTGCTGAAGCTCCCCGAGGAGGCGTTCGAGCACGCCCGCGAGTACTTCGGCGACGACGCCGGCGACTCGTGGATCTTCGAGCGCGGCCACCGGCTGCGGCTCGCCGACCTGTACGGCGGCGACCGCGACCGGATCGCGCTCGCGCACAGCCTCCTCTTCTCGCTGCCCAGCTCCGTCGCGCTCCAGTCCGGCGACGAGATCGGGATGGGCGCGGACCTCTCCCTGCCCGAGCGCGAGGCCGTCCGCACGCCGATGCAGTGGGACGACTCCCCGAACGGCGGCTTCTCGACCGCCGACCCCGAGGACTGCTACAACCCCGTGGTCGACGAGGGGCGGTACGCGTACGACCGCGTGAACGTCGCCGACCAGCGCGGCGACCCCGAGTCGCTGCTCTCGCGAGTCGAGGACCTCGTGGCGGCGCGCGACGCGTGCCCCGAGATCGCCCGCGGCGACTACCGCGCGCTCGACGCCGACCACAGGGAGACGCGCGTCCACCGGTTCGATTACGAGCGGGAGGACGGAGCGGACGCGAACGAGACCGTCCTCCTTTGCGCGCACAACCTCGCCGACGGGCATCGGAAGGAGATCGTCGGCTTCGACGTCGACCCGGACACCGTCGAACACGTCGTCGGCGACGGCGAGCACTACGTCGCGAAGGGGGGCGTCACGTTCGAACTCGACGCCTGCGACTACGTCTGGCTGCGCGGCGAGAAGCGGTAGGAGCGACGGCGCATCGGCCGACGCGGGGCCCGTGGCCCTCAGTCGTCCGCGATCGAGGTCGCGTCCGGCGCCGACCCGTCCTCGGCGGCGGCCGAGAGCAGGCGGTCGAGCCCGTCGACCATCGCGACGACGCTGGCGCGGGTGATGTCCGCGTCCGTCGAGGAGACGCTCACGGAGCGGTCGCCCCGCGAGAGGTCGACCTCGACGGTGACGACCGCGTCGGTGCCGCCCGTGATCGCGTCGACGTGGTAGGAGTCGAGCTCGAAGGAGACCCCTTCGCCGGTCGAACCGCCCACCAGCGCGACTCGCACGGCCTCGAGGCCGGCGTCGACCGGACCGGCGCCGGTGCCGGAAGCGACGCGCTCGTCGTCGCCGACGCGGAGCCGGACAGACGCCGTCGGGAGGTTCCCGCCGGAGGTGGCAGACAGGTCGACGAGCTCGACGCGGCGGTCGCGCTCGCGCCCCTGCACGTCCTCGGTGATCGCGAGCAGGTCGGCGTCGGTGACGCGCTTCCCCCGGTCCCCGAGTTCCTTCACGCGGCTCACGACCGCGCTCAGCTCGTCGGCGTCGACGGCGACGTCGTGCTCGGCGAGCGCGGCCTTGACGCCCGCGCGGCCGGCGTGTTTCCCGAGGACGAGCCGGCGCTCGCGGCCCACCGTCTCGGGCGGGTACGGCTCGTACATCGTCCCGTCCTTCAGCGTGCCGTCGGTGTGGATCCCGGACTCGTGGGCGAAGGCGTTGGCGCCGCAGACCGCCTTGTTCGGCGGGAGCGCGACGCCGGTGGCCTCCGAGACGGTCCGACAGAGCCGGTA
Source organism: Halorubrum sp. AD140 (assembly GCF_034497445.1). Taxonomy (NCBI): domain Archaea; kingdom Methanobacteriati; phylum Methanobacteriota; class Halobacteria; order Halobacteriales; family Haloferacaceae; genus Halorubrum; species Halorubrum sp. AD140. The sequence continues at coordinate 7,212 of NZ_JAXRUU010000083.1, read as the reverse complement.
GAGCCGAGAGAGGTCGACCGTCTCCACGTCGTACGAGCGTGCGAGCGCGACGGCGACCTCCTCTAGGGCGACGTTGCCGGCGCGTTCTCCGACCCCGAGGACGGTGCCGTGGACGGTGTCGGCGCCCGCCTTCAGCCCGGCGTGGACGTTCGCCACGCCGAAGCCGAGGTCGTCGTGGGTGTGGAGGCTCGTCGGGCCCAGGTCGGCGAGCCGGGAGACGACCTCGGCCGTTCGCTCCGGGTCGGCCGCGCCGACGGTGTCGCAGTAGCAGATCCTGTCCGCGCCCGCGTCGAGGCCGGCGCCGAGCAGGCGTTCGAGGTAGTTGAGGTCGGCGCGGGAGCCGTCCTCGCCGAGCACCTCGACCCACAGGCCGTGGGATTTCGCGTACTCGACGAGCTCGACCGTCGTGTCGACGACCTCGTCGCGGGTCAAGCCGACCTTCGTCTCGACGTGTTTGTCCGAGGCGGGGACGACGAGGTTGATCCCGTCGACGCCGCAGTCGAGCGCGTGGTCGACGTCGGCTCGCACGCCGCGGGCGAAGCTCGTCACGGTCGCGTCGAGCCCCTCCTCCGCGACCCGACGGATGGCCTCGCGTTCGCCCTCGGAGGTGCACGCCGAGCCGGCCTCGATCAGGTGCATCCCGGTCGCGTCGAGCTCGCGGGCGACGTCGACCTTCTCGGCCGGCGTCAGCGAGACGCCGGGCATCTGCTCGCCGTCGCGTAAGGTGGTGTCTAACAGCTGTACCTCGTCGAGGTCGGTGAGTGGTGTTCGGGTCAAAAGGTGGTCCGTCGGCTCCGCGGTGGGTTCGGGGTCGGTGCCGCCGTGGGGCGGTCGTGCCCCGGAGTCGTTATCGTCGGAGAATTTCGCGGCCAGCCGCCGCGAGGCGACTTCCTCTATCCCCCGAACGACCACGATCGTCTCGTGTCATTCGTGTCCACGGCGAGGGCTCACACACACATAAGTCGTCGGATCGAGACAGGTATTGACCCCCGTGGGTGCGCGGAGACGGCAGGGTGGTCTCCGGGCTCCCGAACCGGCGAACTCTGCTCGGAGGGACGGAGTTAACTCCGTCCATGCGGCTTGGTAACACGTGATTCCGTTCGATCGATCGGTCGCCGCCCGTCCCCTCCTCCGGCGCGTGCTCCGGCCGGTGGGGACGTTCCTCGCGGTCGTGCTGACGGCGATCGCGGGATACGCCGCGCTCGGGGACGTCGGCGTCGTCGAGGCGGCGTTCTGGGTGGTCGACCCGACGAGTGTCGACCTCCACTTCCGGGACCACGCCGGCCCGGAGCAGGCGACGAAGGGGTTCGCCGTGCTGGTGACGGTCGGATTAGTGCTGTCTGGCGTGTGGATCGGCGAGACCGTCCTGACGACGGCGTTCGGCGGACGGATCCGCGACGAGGTGAAACGCATGCAAGATCGCAAAACCATCGAGACGCTCGAAGGCCACGTCGTCGTCTGCGGCTACGGGATGTTCGGGCGCACGATCGCGGCACAGCTTTCGAACAACGGTCACGACGTGGTCGTGATCGAGACCGACGAGACGCAGGCGAACCGCGCGGACGACGACGGCCACCTCGTCGTCCTCGGCGACGCCCGCCACGAGGGGGTGCTCGCGGACGCCGGCATCGGACGCGCGGCGACGGTCGTCGCCGCCATCGACGACTCCAACGCCAACATCCAGATCGCCATCGTGGCCGAAGAGCTGTCCGAGGCCCTGAACATCGTCGTGCGCGTCGGCGACGAGATGTACGAGTCGCTCGCGCGCCGGGCCGGGGCCGACACCGTCGTGATCCCGGAGATAACCAGCGGACAGAACGTGGCGAACTTCATCTGACCGCCCGGACCGCTCGCGTGACCCGGGCGACCCGCCGCCGGAACGCTTTCCCGGTGGGCCACGAACGGTCGAACGTGAAGCGAGTCGCGGTCGACGACGTCGACGTCGTCACGAATCCGATGGGCGTCCACGACGTGCGCAGGCCGGTCTCTCGCGCGCTCGGCACCGAGCACGTCGCGATGAACTACTTCGAGCTCGCGCCCGGCGACGCCTTCTCCGGCGGGCTCCACACCCACGGCGACCAAGAGGAGGTGTTCTACGTGATCTCGGGGACCGCCACCTTCGAGGTCGGCCGGGATCGCGAGCGCGTCGACGTCGGGGCGGGCGAGCTGATCCGGTTCGCGCCGGGGGAGTTCCAGTCCGGCTTCGTGCGCGAGGACGCCGACGAGGGCGTCGTCGCGTGGGCGTTCGGCGCGCCCGGCGCGCGCCACGACTGGGAGCAGATCGAGTCGCTGATCGAGTGTCGGACCTGCGGTGAGGAGCGCCCGCACGCGACCGAGCTGACCGACGAGGGGCGGTTCCGGTTCACGTGCCCGGAGTGCGGCACGTCGTTCTCGCCGTAGCGGGCGGCTCACCCCAGAAGCGACCGGAACGACCGGCGACCCGCTCCGCACTCCTCCCGGTAGTCGCAGGCGGAACACCGGTCGTCGTCGACGCGCGACGGCGGCCCGTCGATCGCGCGGGCGGCCCGCAGCGCCCGGCGATAGGCGGCCTTCCGTCGAGTCGTGAGGCGGACCTCGCGGACGGCGCCGACGCTCGGGTACTCCACGAGCGCGCGCGGCACCTCGCGCCCGCGCTCCCACGCGACCGCCTTGGCGACGGCGACGGCCCTGACCGACTGCGGCCCCCAGACGCCGTTTTCTGGGGGCTCGCCGGGAGAGACGACCGCGGGAACGGGCGGGTCTGCGCGGGACTCAGAGTCGCCGTCCCCGCCGCCGAGCACCTTGTGGACCCTCGCGCGCTCGCGCTCGGGGGCGACGAGCCTCTCGTAGTCGTCGCGCTCGCCGAGCCGCGCGAGGTTCCGTCGATAGGCGGCCGGCGAGCGACGGATCGGGAGCCGCCGGAGCGTCGCGTCCGGCGCGTTCGCGAGCGCGGGATACCGGAAGGCGAGGTCGATCCGAGCGCGGGCCTCGGGCGGAACGTCCCGGTCGTCGTCGCGGCGGGCGTAGTAGAGCTGTCGCGGACAGTAGGCCGCGCGAGCCACGTCGCTGAAGGGGATCACGGAGAGGGTGGGCGCGGTTTCGCCGGTAAAGGTGCGGACTGCGGGGATCAAGGGCGGTCGGCGGTCGGCGTCTCGAACTCGCTACGCGGCGTCGTCGGTCGGCGGCTCGGCCGCGCCGTCGGCCGCTCCGTCGCTGGCGACCTCCTCGTCGTCGAGCACCGTGACGCGAGCCGACATGATCCGCGTGTTGTCGACGCGCTCGATCCGGATCCGGACGCCGTCGAACTCGATCTCCTCGCCCTCCTCGACGAGCCGCCCGGCCCGGTTGAACACGAAGCCGGCGAGCGTCTCGAACTCCTCGCCCTCTGGCAGGTCGATCTCGAGTATCTCGTTGACCTCGTCGATGTTCACCTCGCCCTGGACGACCGCGACGTTCTCCTCGAGGAACTCGACGGGCGCCTCCTCGTCGCCCTCCAGGATCTCGCCGACGATCTCCTCGACCATGTCCTCTAAGGTGATGATCCCCTCCGTGGTGCCGAACTCGTCGATGACGGTGACCATCTGGAGGCGGTTGTCCTGCATCTCCGCGAGCAGCTCGTCGGCGTTCTTCGACTCCGGGACGTGCAGCGTCGGCTTGACGACCCGCTCCAGGGAGGGCTCGCCCTCGGAGTAGCGAAGCTCGCGCACCAGGTCCCGCACCGTCACCACGCCGATGATGTTGTCGAGGTTCCCCTCGTAGACGGGCACGCGCTCGTGATCCGCCTGGATGCACGTCTCGATCGCCTCCTCGACCGACTGCTCTTTCGCGACCGCGGTGACGTCGAGGCGGGGCGTCATCACCTCCTTGGCGATGGTGTTGTTGAACCGAAAGATGCGGTCGAGCATCTCCCGTTCCTCCTCCTCGATGACTCCCTCGCGCTCGCCCGTCTCGATGATGTCCTGGATCTCGTCGCGGGTGACGTACGTCGACTCGATCGCCGCGGAGCCGCCGATGACGCTGTTGACGCCTTTCACAATGTAGTCGAACAGCACCACGAGCGGGTAGAGGGCGTACTCCGAGAGCTTCAGGGGGCGCGCGATCCGGAGCGCCCACGACTCGGTGTTCTCGACGGCGTAGGACTTCGGCGCGCTCTCGCCGAAGATCAGCACCAGCGTCGTGATCCCGAGCGTCGACGCCAGCACGGACTGCCCCCGGGAGAGGTAGATTCCGAACAGCGCCGTCGCGATGGCGGTCATCGCGACGTTGACGATGTTGTTGCCGACGAGGATCGTCACCAGCAGCCGGTGCGGGTTCTGCTTCAGGCCCTGAATCACCTTCGCGCCCGTGATCCCCTCGTCGACGAGGCTGTCGACCCGGTGTTGCGGGAGCGAGAACAGCGCGATCTCCGAGGAGGAGAAGAACGCCGACAGGCCGACCAGCACCAGGATCGCGAAAACGCCGAGGACGGTTACCGTGCTCTCTCCCGGCATCGGCAGTTGCAGCAGATCGGCCGTCAGCGTGCTCGACGACAAGCCCATGTTCATTCGTCTTCCGTGGGCGGACGGTTAAAGGATTACCTTCGGCGCCCCGAGTCGCCGGACGATTCGACGGACCGACGACGGGGCCGACAGCGGAGCCGGCGACGGGTCGGCGGGCGGGCGCGGGGCACCGCCGATCGCCCCGGAAGCGCACGGCCCGTGCCGCGGCCGACACGGTTACACGTTCCGCGGCCGAACCGCCGGGCATGAGCGAGCCACAGATCACCCTGTATCGGCTGCAGGCGTGTCCCTACTGCGAGCGCGTCGTCCGGATCCTAGACGAGCTCGGACTCGCGTACCGGTCCCGGTACGTCGAGCCGATGCACTCCGATCGCGACGTCGTCAAGCGCGTCTCCGGCGCTCGAAGCGTCCCGGCCATCGTCGACCGCGAGACCGGCGTGACGATGTCCGAGAGCGCGAACATCGTCGAGTACCTGGAGGCCACCTACGCCGAGGGAGGTGCCTGAGATGCCCGACTTCGACGTCGTCTCCCTGCCCGAGACGGACCACGTCGTCGAGGGCGACACCGCTCCGGAGTTCACCCGACCGCTCGTGAATGGGGAGTACTGGGAGGACCGCGCGCTCGCCGACGTCGTCGACGGGCCGACGCTCCTCGTCTTCCACCCGATGGACGGCGCGTTCCAGGCGACGTACCTGTACAACACGATCGACGACCGCGGGTGGGCCGACGACGTCGACGTGCTCGGCCTGTCGATCTCGACGCCGTACGCCCACAAGCGCCTGCTCGCCGAGCGCGGCGAGGGCGTCCGCATCTTCTCGGACCCCGGCGCGGGCGTGGTCGAGGAGTACGGCCTCGCACACGACATCGACGCCATGACCGGGATCACCGAGACGCGCCCGGCGGTGTTCCTCCTCGATTCCGACCGCGCCGTCGAGTACGCGTGGGTCGCGAGCGAACACCCCGAGTTCCCCGACGCCGAGGAGATCGACGACGCCGTCGACCGGCTCGTCGACTGAGGTCGGCGAGGGACGCGTCCCCCGGCCCGCCGTGCGAACGCGCCGTCCACACACGTCACCCTTTTTTAAATCGACGGCGAACGGTCGCCCGTGAGAGACGACAGAAACGACCGCGAGCGCTCGTCCGAGGCGGACGCGATCCCGGAACGCGACGCCGCGAGCCGCCGGGACGACGTCCGACGGGCGGCCGTGGCGATCGCCGACGGCGAGCTCGTCGTCTATCCCACGGAGACGGTGTACGGGCTCGGCGGGGACGCGCTCGACCCCGACGCCGTCGAGCGGGTGTTCGAGCTGAAGGGCCGCGACCGGTCGAACCCGCTCTCGCTGGGGGTCGCGAGCGTTGACGACGCGCTTCGGTACGCCCGGCCGACCGAACGGGCCGTCGCGTTCGCCCGGGCGTTCCTCCCCGGCCCCGTGACCGTCGTCGTCGAGCGCGGCGACGCGATTCCGGACGCGCTCACCGCCGGCGGCGACCGGGTCGGGATCCGAGTGCCGGACCACGACCTCGCCCGGGCGCTGCTCCGGGAGACCGGCCCCCTCACCGCGACGAGCGCGAACGTCTCCGGGAGCGGCAGCGTCACTCGACTCGACGACCTCGACGACCGGATCCGCGCCGGCGTCGGCGCGGTGATCGACGACGGCGAGACGCCCGGCACGGAGAGCACCGTGGTCGACCCCGAGTCGGGGACGATCCACCGCCGCGGCGCGATGGCCGGAGCGATCGAGGCGTGGCTGGCTGACCCGCCGGTGTAGAACAGACCGCGAGCCTCAGACCGACAGGGCGCCCTTCTCGCTCAGCACGTCGATCTCCTCGGCGTCGACCGCGTCGACGTCGAGCCAGTGGGGGACGTACTCGCGTTTGTCGTACGCGTCGCGCTCGTCTTCCGTTCCCACGGTACACCAGAGCTGCGGCTCGTCCGGGCCGTGCCAGCCGCCCTGGACGTTGATGCCGAAACACACCAGCTCCTCGCCGTCGTACTCGATCACCGCGTCCCGCCGGATCCCGGGGTCGCCGCGAATGATGAGGTGTTGCATACCCCGTCGTTTGCGGGTTCCGTGCTTAATCGCTTCGATACGGTCGATCGGCGGCCTCGAACCCCTGCTTCAGTCGAGTCCGATGACGGCGCGCAGGTCACTCCTGAGTGCTCGCTCGAGCTCGTAGGCGGCGGCTGTCACCGCCGTTCGCGGACCGCGCGGGCCCACGCGTCCTCTCCCGGCCGTACGCGGAGTCACGTGAGACCGCACGCTCGACCGAAGCGGAAGGGTACGCCGACCAAACCCAGTTTATCAGGGCTATAACCAAACGGGCCGACGCCCATCCGGTCGATATGAATCCCGCGACTGTGCAGCGACGAAGTGATCAACTCCTTGACGAGATCGCCGCGGCCGTGGTCACCGAGCGGTCGACGCTGAAGACCATTCTCGTCGGGATGCTCTCCGACGGTCACGTCCTGCTCGAGGACGTCCCGGGAACAGGAAAGACGCTCACGGCCCGGTCGTTCGCGGACGCGGTCGACGTCTCCTTCTCGCGCGTCCAGTTCACCCCCGACCTGCTGCCGTCCGACGTCGTCGGCTCGAACGTCTTCGACGAGAAGACCCGGAGCTTCGAGTTCCAACCCGGGCCGGTGTTCGCGAACGTCGTGCTCGCCGACGAGATCAACCGCGCGCCGCCGAAGACGCAGGCGGCGCTCCTGGAGGCGATGGAGGAGGGGCAGGT
>NZ_JAXRUU010000082.1:0-11392 GCF_034497445.1 Halorubrum sp. AD140 | reverse complement strand
TCGCTCAGCCGGTCGGTGTCGATGCTCACGCCCGGCGGGGTGACGACGAGGAACCCGCGGAAGTGCATCAGCTCGCCGCCCATGTCCTTCACCTCGCGGGCGAAGCCGGCGGCGAGCTCGTTGAGGTCGCCCTCGATCGACAACACCAGCGTGTTGCCGTAGTCGACGCTGCGGACCCACTCGTCGGGGTCGGTCGTGCCGTCGAGGACGCCGAGGACGACGTCGCCGGCGGCCGCGAACGCCTCGTCCATCTGCTCTTCGGCGTCGCGTAAGTCCAGATCCCAGTCGCTCATACCTCAGGGTCACGAGGCGACGGCAAAAGCGTTCTGACGCGATCGCTGGGAGCGACGGTTTCGGGGCGGTGTGAGGGCGTCGCGGAGTCGTTAAGTGCGTCCCCGCCCGAATCGGGATATGGAACGCACGCGGCGGTCAGTCCTCGCGGCCGGGGCGTCGGTCGGCGTCGTCGGCGCGGCGGGGTGTCTCGGCGGCGGCAACGGCGGCGGCGACGGCGGCGACGGCGAGAACTCCCTCGACACCGGCGAGTACGACTGCGACCTCGAGGAGCCCGCAGACCCGGACCTCGACTACCAGCCGACCCTCGGCGACTCGGACGCCGGCGTCCTCGTACAGGCGTTCGAGGACTTCACCTGTCCGCACTGTGCCACCTACAAGCTGGAGCACTTCCCGACGATCCGCGAGGACTACGTGGAGCCGGGAGACGTCCGGTACGAGCACTGGGACTTCCCGATCCCAGTCGAGGAGGCGTGGGCGGTCCCCGTCGCCAGCGCGGCCCGCGGCGTCGGCGACCGAGAGGGCGACGAGGCGTTCTTCGAATTCTCGGCGGCGGCCTACGAGTCGCAGGGCGAGTACAGCGGCGAGGCGATCGGCGCGGCCGCGGAGGCCGCGGGCGCGGATCCCTGCCCGGCCATCGCCGACGCGCAGTTCTCCGCCTACGAGGACGCGTCGTCGAGCGACAAGTCCGAGGGCGAGTCGATGGGCGTCTCCGGGACCCCGATGATCTTCGTCGACGGCGAGGCGGTCGACGGCTACGAGGCGGACGCGATCGCGGCGGCGGTCGACGAGGCTCTGTAGCCGCGACGAGGCGGAACGCGTCTGGAGACGAGAGAGATCGTCCCCGGAGCGTCGGCCTTTTGCCCGTTCGACCCGTTTTGCACCCCAATGAGCGACGACGACCGCGGGGAGCGGCGGCTGCTCGGCGCCGTCGTGCTCGCGGTGTTGATCTCGCAGGTTTTGTTGTACCCGGGCGTGCCCGACCTGGTGGTCGCGCTCGGCGCGCCGGCCGGCATCGACGCCGGGATGTGGTTCCTCGTCGCGGAGTTCGGCGCGTTCGTCTCGTTCGCGGTCGTCTGGGGCGCCGCGAGCGACGCGCTCGGTCGACGGGTGCCGCTGATCGCCGCCGGCGCGCTCGGCGGCGCGGCCTCGTACGTGGCGCTCGCCGCCGTCCCCGAGCTGGGGCTCGGCTTCCGGGCGGCGCTCGCCGTCCGCGTCGTCGGCGGGGCGCTCACCATCGGCGCGTTCTCGCTCGCGATCACCGCGCTGATGGACCTCGATGGCGGGAACGGGCGGAACATGGGCGCCGCCGGCGTCGCGATCGGGCTCGGCGCCGCGGTCGGCTCCGTCGTCGGCGGCGCGCTCGCGGACGCGAACGCCTTCTACCCGGTGTACGTCGGCGCCGCGGTGCTCGCCGGGTCGGGACTGCTCGCGACGGCCGTCGACGACCGAGCGGCGGGGCGCACGAACGCGCGCGAGGGAGCCGGGGAGGCGGTCGGCTTCCGCGACGTCCTCGACCGCGCGCGGACGACCCGCGGCCTCCTCGTCCCCCTAGCGTTCGGGTTCGTCGACCGGCTCACGGCCGGCTTCTTCGCGCTTGTGGGCGTGTACTACTTCCAGGACCCGGCGACGTTCGGGCTGTCGGCCGCCGGCGCGGGGGCGACGCTCGCGCTGTTCTTCGTCCCGTTCGCGCTGCTGCAGGCTCCGTTCGGGTCGCTGTCCGACCGGATCGGCCGCTTCCTCCCGGTCGTCGTCGGGTCGATCGCGTACGGGGTCGCCACGATCGGCGTCGGCGTCGCGCCGGCGTACCCGGTCGCCGCCGGGCTCATGGTCCTCGTCGGCGTCTGCGGCGCGCTGATGGCGCCCGCGACGATGGCGCTCCTCACTGACCTGATCGACCCCGAAGCCCGTGGGGCGGCGATGGGGCTGTTCAACGTGTTCGGCTCGCTCGGGTTCCTCACCGGCTTCCTCGTGGGCGGGGGCGCCACCGACGCGTTCGGCTACGCGCCAGCGTTCCTCGCGGTCGGCGGACTCGAGCTCGCCATCGCGCTGGCGCTGTTCCCGGCCGTGCGAGCGGTCGCGCCGGGGAGCGGGTTCCTCGGGCTCCGGGGCGCGGCCGAGCGGTCGACCACCGAGTGACGGTTCGCTCCCGCCGACCGAGTGACGGTTCGCTCCGGCCTGCCACCGACCGACGGTCCACTCCGATCGATCGGCCCTCGCGCCACGGCCGCCCGAGTCGAGCCTTTTTAAGCCTCGCGCGCCCTCCGTTCGGGCAACCGATGGATCTACTCGTCGTGGGCGCGGGCGAGATCGGCCGGTGGATCGCCGACACGGTGTCGGCCGACGAGTCGCCGGTGGCGGCCACGGTCGCGTTCGCCGACCGCGACCCCGAGGTGGCCGCCGACGCCGCCGCCGCGCGGGACGCGACCGCGGTCCCCGCCGACGGCGACACCGCCCACGACGCGGTGTGTCTCGCGGTGCCGATGTCGGCGGTCCCCGCGGCCGTCGCGGCGTACGCGCCCCGCGCGGAGCGGGCGATCGTGGACGTCTCCGGCGAGATGACCGAGGCGGTCGGGGCGATGCGCGAGCACGCGCCGGGGCTCGAGCGTGCGAGCTACCACCCGCTCTTCGCGCCGCCGCGCGTCCCGGGCAACGTCGCCTGCGTCCTCGACGAGGGCGGGCCGGTCGTCGAGGGGATCTCGGCCGCGATCGAGGCGGGCGGAAACGAGGTGTTCGAGACGACGCCGGCCGAGCACGACCGGGCGATGGAGACGGTGCAGGCCGGCGCGCACGCGGCCGTCCTCGCGTGGCGGCTCGCCGGCGACGAGGTGCGCGAGGAGTTCCACACGCCCGTTTCCGCCGCGCTGGACGAGGTCGCCGACACCGTCACCGAGGGCGCGCCCGGCGTGTACGCCGAGATCCAGCGCGCCTTCGACGGCGCCGGCGACGTGGCCGACGCCGCCCGCGAGATCGCCGACGCCGACCCGGAGGAGTTCGCCGCGCTGTACGAGGCGGCCCGCGGCGACCGCGAGGGTCGGGAGCGACACGAGTGAGCCGACCGACGACGACCACAGTGATTTCATGATCGACAGAGACGCCATCCGGAACAACGCCAACTACCTGCGCAACGTCAGGCCGATCGACCCCGAGGAGATCGCCGAGTACGTCGAGGGGTCGCCGCACCCGGCGGTCGTCCGCGAGACGCTCCGCGAGGAGGCGTTCGACCTGGGGCTGCGCGAGCGCGACGACGGCCGCTTTGAACCCGTCCCGGAGGGGCCGATCCCGGATCCGGGGTGGGCGCCGACGGCGTTCCCCGACGACTACTCGTTCGCGCTGGAGGACCTGCTCGTCGGCGAGTTCGGCGCGAACTGGCACCGCGGCGACTCCGGCGAGCGGCTGCGCGAGGCGGTGCGGCGGCTGAAGGCCGACTACCTCTACGAGAACGAGGTGGAGTACGACCGGGTCGCGGCGCTCGGCTACGCGATCTACCACCTCCCGGCGTACTACGCGACGGTCGGGTACGTCCTCGACGACCTCGTCGAGAACGGGCTGCTCGACCGGACGCTCCGCGTCCTCGACGTGGGCGCCGGCGTCGGCGGTCCCGCGCTCGGCCTCCACGATTACCTCCCCGACGACGCCGTCGTCGACTACCACGCCGTCGAGCCGAGCGCCGCGGCCGACGTGCTCGACCGGCTGCTCGGCGAGACCGGCCGCAACTTCCGCGCGACGGTCCACGAGACGACGGCGGAGTCGTTCCTCGGGGTCGGCGGCGAGGCGGCGGCGGACGCCGGCGACTCCGGCGACCTCGTCGCCCCCGGCGGCCCCTTCGACCTGGTCGTCTTCGGGAACGTCCTCTCCGAACTGGCGGACCCGGTCGCCGTCGTCGAGGCCGCGCTCGACCGCCTCGCCGACGACGGGAGCGTCGTCGCGTTCGCGCCCGCCGACCGCAACACGGCGATGGGGCTCCGGGAGGTCGAGCGGTCGGTCGCGACCCCGACGAGCGGCGTCGAGACGTACGCGCCCACGATTCGGCTCTGGCCGGACGCGACGCCATCGGACGGCGGCTGGTCGTTCGACGTCGCCGACGACCTCGACGTGCCCCCCTTCCAGCGGCGGCTCGACGAGGCGGCCGAGCGCGGCGCGACCGACGAGCCGGGCGAGTTCGTCAACGTCGACGTCCAGTTCGCGTACGCAATCTTCCGCACCGACGGGAAGCGCCGCGTCGACGTCCGGGCGAGCGACGGTCGCTGCGCGCGGATGGCCGACTCGGAGGCGCACGTCACCGACCGCGTGAACCTGCTCGCGGTGAAGCTCAGCCACGACCTCAGCGCTGGCGACAACGCCCTCTACCGCGTCGGCGACGGCTCCCAGACGGTCGACCACTACCTCGTCTGCACGCGGGAGACCGCGCTCAACGAGGACCTCCGCGAGGCCGACTACGGCGCGGTCGTCTTCGTGGAGAACGGCCTCGTGCTCTGGAACGACGACGAGGGCGCGTACAACGTGGTCGTCGACGACCAGACGGTCGTCGACCTGGTCGCGCCCTGAGTCGGTCGGCCGAGACGCGTGACGCTTCTCAGTCCCCGCCCACCGGCTCGATCAGCTCCGGCGCGTCGACGGCGGGGGAGTTCACCCGCGTCGACACCGGATGCGCCGTCAGCTCGTCGGCCGGGTACGGGTCCAGCAGCTCGGCGGCCTCGTCCGGGTCGCCGCGGAGCCACGTCTCCTCCTCCTCCGGATCCAGGATGACCGCCATCCGGTGGTGGAGGTCGGCGACGAGCGCGTTCGGCTCGGTCGTCACGACCGTGAACGTCTCCACGGGGCCGTCGGGGTCGTCGGCGTCGCGCTCGCTCTCCGAACCCCCACCGAACGCCCCGAGTCCGGTCTGCGTCGTCTCGGGCTCGGGCGGCTCCCACCGCTCGTAGAGCCCCGCCATCGCGAACGGGCGGTCGTCCTCGAACGCGACGCGGTAGGGCGTCTTCCCGGAGCCGCCGTCGATCCACTCGTAGAAACCGTCCGCGGGAACGAGGCACCGCCGACGCTCGAACGCGTCGGCGAAGCTCCGCTTCTCGCGGACCGTCTCGGCGCGTGCGTTGATCAGGTCGAACGGCTCGTCGGCCCAGGAGGGGGTGAGACCCCACGTCATCCGGGTCGCGCGGTCTGGCGCCTCCTCGGCGATCACCGGCAGCGCCTGCCCGGGCGCGCAGTTGTAGCTGGGCTCGTGGGCGTCGAAGTCGGCGTCGAACCGAGCTTCGAGGTCCGTGACGGGCGTGAATAGCGTGTAACGTCCGCACATCGATACCGACGGTTGGGGTCGCCGACAGTTAAACCGTGAGCGAGCGAGGCGCCGCCGCCTCCCGTCGGGTTTTTGCCCGCGCGACGCCGCGGTCCGGTATGCGCATCGAGAACAGCTTCATCCCGGTCGAGGGAGTCGGCGAGACGACGGAGCGCCGGCTCTGGCGCGAGGGCGTCACCACGTGGGAGGCGTTCGACCCCGCGGCCGACGTCGCGGGCGTCGGATCGACCACCGCCGACCGGATCGAGTCGTTCATCGCGGAGGCGCTGACGCGGCTCGACGACGGCGACGCGACCTACTTCGACCGCGCGTTCCCGAGCGGGGAGCGCTGGCGGCTCTACGAGAACTTCCGCGAGGAGACCTGCTTCTTCGACATCGAGACGACGGGACTGAACGAGCACCGCGACCGCGTGACGACCGTGAGCTTCCACCGAGACGGAGAGACGACGACGCTCGTCGCCGGCGAGGACCTCACCGCCGAGCGCCTCCGCGAGCAGTTCGCCGACGCGAGCCTGCTCGCGACCTTCAACGGCGCGCGCTTCGACGTTCCCTTCCTGGAGACCTCCTTCGGGATCGACGTCGACACCCCCCACCTCGATCTCATGTACCCCTGCAAGCGGATCGGGCTCTCCGGGGGGCTGAAGCCGATCGAGAAGGAGATCGGGATCGACCGCGACCGCCCGGACCTGTCCGGCCGCGACGCCGTCCGGCTCTGGCACGAGTACGAACGCGGCGACGAAGACGCGCTCGACACCCTCGTTTCGTACAACCGCGAGGACACCGAGAACCTCCGAACGCTCGCCGACGTCGTCTGCGAACGGCTCCACGAGGACGTGTTCGTCGGCGTCGACCGCCGCTGAGGCGATCCGAAAGCCGACCGCACCGCGTCGGCTACGTCGCTTCCGCGTCCGGGTCTGCCGCGGGTTCCGTCGTCCCGGAGTCGGCGTCGGTGTCGTCCTCGTCGGGAGTGACCTCGGTGTCGTCCTCGTCGGCGGCGGCCTCGGTGTCATCCTCGTCGGCAGCGGCGTGGGTTTGGCTGGCGTCGCTCGACGGCCCCTCGCCGGCGACCGCCTCCGCGTCCGCGACCGGCGGCTCCTTGATCGCCTCCCCCTCGGATGCTGAGTCGGCACCGATCGCCTCCGATTCCGCGTTCGCGTCGGCGTCAGCGCTTTCGTCGTCGCCTTCGGCAGCGCTTTCGTCGTCGCCTTCGGCAGCGCTTTCGTCGTCGCCTTCGGCAGCGCTTTCGACGCTTTCGGCGTCGCTCTCGGCGTTTTCGGCGTCCGCGTCGTCACCGGCTCCGCCGCCGTCGTCGCCTTCGGTCGCGGCCTCGTCGTCGACCGATGCAGACCCGTCGTTGTCGGGCGCGGCGTCGCCCGTCTCCTGGACCAGCTTCATCTCGCCGCGGGCGCGGAGGGAGCCGTCGATCTCTGCGCCGTCGTGGACGACGAGGTCGCCGGCCGAGACGTCGCCGAGCACGCGCGCGCCGGCCTCGACGGTGACCGTCCCGCCGCGGGTGGTGACGTCGCCGTGGATGACCGTGTCGGCGCCGACCGTGATCCCCTCGCGGGCGCGCAGGGAGCCGAACACCTCGTTGCGCTCGCCGACGCGGACGGATTCGGCCCGGAGGTTGCCGTGGAGCCGACAGTCGTCGCCCACCGTCGCGGGCGTCGAGACGCGCCACGCGTCGTCGGAGATCTCGGCGCCGCGCGGGACCAGCAGGGGGTCGCGCACGTCCTCGCCGTCGGCGAGCGCCTCCGCGAGCTCGTCGGCCGCGTCCGTCTCACCGACCCGCAGGAGCTGCGAGAGGACGATGAAGTAGAAGACGATGGTCGGGACGGGGTTCCGGATGACGATCCAGCCGTTCGCCTCGAACCCCTCCTCGATCGACACGTCGTCGCCGATGTCGAGGTCGCCCGAGACCATCAGCCGGCCCGTGACGGTCACCCGCTCGCTGAGGTACGCGTCCTCGCCGACGAGCACGTTGCCGTCGACGGAGCACCACGTGTCGAGCCGGCAGTCGCCCTCGGCCTCGATGTCGTTCCCGACGCGCACGCGCTCGCCGATCGCGACGTTGCGTCCGCGGAGCCCGAACTCCACCGTCGACTGGCCGCCGACGAGCACGTCGCCGTCGGTGACGAGGTCGTGCTCCTCGACGGTCGTCCCCGACGGGACCGCGAGCTCCTCTATCGGACCGTCTCCTCGCAGCGACACACCGGGAGCACTCCCCCCGCGATTATAAACCGTGCGGGGTCGTCGGACGCGCGTCGGACGTCGGCGCGCGTGCGACTCGCCACCGCACCGTCCCAAGGTCACTACCCTTTTGCGTCCGGCACGGAGGGATAGGGTATGGGATTCGGGTCGTACGACGAGAGCGAGCAGACGGACCAGGACGTGGACACCGACGACGACGGCGCCGTGAACGTCCACGAGAACGACCACGACGGCGAGGTGTCCATCGAGGGCGACGCCTCGACCGACGAGCTCGTCGGGCGCCTCTCCGAGATGAAAGACGACGGCGACGACGAGTAGCCGGTTCCGCCTCGCCGGCGTTCCGCGAACCCCCGGACGCGGCCGTGTCACGCCCCTTTTATCCGATCGCCGCCTACGACGGTCCATGAGCACCGACCTCACCTTCACCCGAGACGGCGTCGACGTCGTCTACGAGGGGACCGAGTTCGAGTTGGAGAAGGACCTGATCGAGGAGGCGACCGGGAAGGGGTTCCGCGACGTCACCGACCACGAGGTCCTCCGGATCGTCGCCGAGGAGCCCGAGCTGGACGGCGAGCCCGTGCGTATCGGCGACGTCCTCTGAGATCACTTCGATAAGCGGTACGACTTTAGGGTCCGGTCGGTTCGACCGGGGTATGAAGTCCGGAGACGTGCTCGCGACGCTCGCGAGTTCGAAGCTCAGGATCGCCCTCGTCGGCCTGCTGGTCGTCGGGGGCGGCGTCGGCGGCGCGTTCGCCCTCGGGATACTCGGCGTGCCGAGCGTCGCCGCCGTCGACAACACGTTCGGCGACGTGACGAACGAGACGACGGCGATCGAGACCGACCTCGTCGTCTCGAACCCGAACCCGGTCGGTGTGGGGCTCTCCGGCGTCTCGGTGAACTACACGGTCTCGATGAACGACATCGAGATGGCACAGGGGGGCAGAGAGGGCGTGCGCGTCGGCGCCGGCAACTCCACGATACCGCTCGAGACGGACCTGCGAAACGACGAGATTCCGGCCTGGTGGGTCAGCCACGTCCGGAACGGCGAGCGGACCGACGTGCGGATCGACGCGACCGCGACCTCGGAGCGGCTCGGTCGCAGCGTGGACTTCTCGCGGGATCGCGAGATCCAGACGGACCTCCTCGGCGCGTTCAACTCCGACGAGACGCGTCCGGTGAACGCCGACAGCGCGCTGACCGACGACCCGGTCCTCTACGTCAACGAGACCCGCGGCGAGTGGGGGAGCGTCAGCGAGGCCGAGACGCCGATCGACATGGCGTTCGACGTGTACAACCCGAACCTCGAACCGTACGCGATCACGGAGATCGGCTACGAGGTCACGATGAACGGGGTCGAGGTGGCGTCGGGGCAGACCGAGGAGGGGTACGTGATCCCCTCGCGCGGCACCGAGACGGTCGAGTTCACGACCGCCATCCAGAACGACCGGCTCGACGAGTGGTGGGTGACCCACCTCGACGAGGAGGTCCACGGCCACCAGGTGAGCCAGCTCCGGATCGACTTTCACGCCGTGATCGAGCTTCCCTCCGGCGACGAGGTCACCGTCCCGCTCGACGAGCTGACCTACGAGGAGACGATCGAGACGGACATCTTCGACGAGGGCGACGACGTTCGGGAGACGGAGGGGACCGACTCCGACGGGAACGAATCGACTGACGACGGATCGGAAGACTCCACAGACGACAACACGAGCGACGACGACTCCACAGTCGATAACACGAGCGACGGAGACTCCACCGACGACGGCAACACGAGCGACGGAGACTCCACCGACGACGGCAACACGAGCGACGGCGACTCTACCGACGACGGATCCGACGACGATGACGACGACGATGACGACGACGGCGGCGTCCTGCCGGTCTGAGCGCTCGAACAGTCCGCGCTCTCCGTCACGACCGCACGCTGACACCCCGTCGTCTGTCGCCACGTCGGTCGACTCCTTCGCGTGAGCTTCGTTCCGCACTTCGGGCAGTGCCTCATGGACGGCACACCCCCACGTCGAGCGCGGCGCACCGCTGGTTGTACTCGGTGATGTAGAAGCCGCAGAATTCGCAGATCTTCGGCTCTACCGTTACCTCAGGTTCAGAAAGGTTTAATTTAGGTATGGGGCCGGAGGGACGAACTAAACTCGCGATTGATGCTATGTCGGTACTCCGAGACGTCCGTGTTTGCCGTCGTTGTCATGAATCGTCCTCCTCGTCGTCGATTCCGTCGATATCCAGGTCCGCAGTGTACTCCTCTCGGCGTTCTGCCATTTTCCGATGGCGGTCAGCCTTGTCGTAGTAGCGCTTGATCGTGTCCGGATCCGCGTCGACGCGCTCGCTGATCACCTCTATCGGGAGTCCGCGGTCGCAGTGCCACGTGAGCGAGCCCGTGCGGATGTGATGGGGCGCCCGCGAGGAGGGACACTTCGAGGCGTGGTTCCGCTGAGTGAACTTACAGTTCCGCCGCCGTCGGCCGTGTGGGCATTCCATGTAGACGCAGGGCTGTGTCCCCTGATACGTCCACGAGCGGATCGTCGTGTCCGTGACGCGCCCCTGACGGCCCGCGAACAGCGGCTCGCGGCCGTGATCGTCGCGCTTGTCCGAGCGCTCCCGGGCGATGTACGTATCGAGCGCGTCGACGACCGGCTCCGAGATCCGGACGACGCGTTCGCCTTGCTCGTTGTTCTTCAGCGGCGTCCCGGACTCGGGCCGATGGTTGAAGTCGAGGTACCCATTCTCCGGGTCGTAGTCGCCGAGATCGAGGCCGACGACCGCGCCGAGCCGGCAGCCAGTGTTCCAGAACACTTCGAGGACCGCGTGCGGCGGGGTGCCGAACCGGGCCGGGTCGTTCCGGTAGAAGCCGAGGAGCTGCTTCGCGTCGTCGGTGTCAAGCATGGTGTCGCTCGTCTCCTGTGACCGGGTGAGCTTCGGGACGTGGACCTTCTCCGCGAGGTCCTCCTCGACCGCCTCGATCGTTTCGAGGTACTGGATCAACTGAGAGACGGCGGTCATCTTCCCCTTCACGGTCGCCGGGGCGTTCTCCTCCTCGCGGAGCGAGCGCTCGTACTCGTCGAACAGCCAGCCGGAGAGATCGGCAACGCGCTCGATCTGTCGCTCCTCGCACCAGGTGACCCAGCGCGTGAGGCGGTTGTCGTAGCTCCGGATCGTCTTCGTCGAGTTCTCCATGCTCCGCTTGTCGAGGAAGCGATCGCGGGCCTCGCGCGGGGAGAGGTCCGCGGGGTTCGCGGGCGGTGAGGTTCGCCGATCGCTCACTGCGAACCCCCCATGTCGTCGATCCGCTCGTCGATCGGGTCGAACTCCCACCCGACCGGGCTACCGTACAGGTCACCGTACGCGTCGACGACGGCTGTCGCGATCGCGTGGTCCGACGGTCCGGTGAGGTCCGGGTCCGGATGCTCGCGAGCGGCCTGCCGGCGCTCGTCCTGTACGAGCTTGAGGAGGAGCGCGTTCTGGAGTTCGAGGGCGTCGGCGACGCGGGCGAGATCGTCGTCGGAGCGATCACGGCCGCCGTCGGCGATGAGTCGCTCTATCTTCGCGTCGTGGCCCGCCTCGTCGCGGTGGTCGCCG
>NZ_JAXRUU010000081.1:0-11452 GCF_034497445.1 Halorubrum sp. AD140 | reverse complement strand
CACGAACACGTCACAGGATGTGAGGAGATACTGGAACGGGTCCGAGGTGTCAGTGTCGACAGCCGCATCGGCTCGGGGAACTGCGAGACTGACGAGCGCGCTGGTGTCGTCGACGACCGTTCGCAGTTGTCGGCCGCTCATCGATCGTCGTCGGCTGCGGGCTCGACCGCGGTCGCGTCACCATCGTAGACGTCGACACCATCGGGCGCAGCGAGATCGAGTGGCTCGTCCGTGATATCCGCTTTGAGCAGACGAAGTCGCTGGGCAGTTTCGGCGCTAATCAACTGCGTAATCGCCTCGTATCCGAGTTGGTCGCCGTAGTATTTCGTCGCAACGAACTCCTGGAAGGACTCGCTGTCGACGGTGATTTCGTCATCGTCGTACGCGGCCGCGATCTCTTGCGAAAGCGCATCCTCGTCGGTCATCGGTCGCGCAGTCGATCGCGAGCGGCCGCGAACCGAACGGGATCTGTGTCGCCAGCCGCAGCCATCTCGTTAGCTGACTGGAGCTGCGAGTCGATGAGTCGATTCTGTTGGCGTGACCACTCACGATCGTCGTGCGTCCGAACGTACTCGGCCCACTGTTTGATCATCGCACGCCGTTGCGCCGTATTCCGCCGATGATCGTCTTCAAATACTTTTGAGTTCAGCATAGTAGTCCCCCACTCCAAGCTCGTTGACATACGTTTCGAGCCGCTCCGTGTTAAATCGTTCCTCGAAAGTCAGGTACAGGTGAAGTGCATCCTCGAAGTCCTTCCCGCTAAGGCTGTCTGCAGCTTGTGCAAGCCGGAGTTTGTACGCGATTTGGAGTTCAAGCGGGCTGATCTCGATCTGCCCCTCATCGAATGTCACCGTAAGGGGATTCGAGAGGGCCTCACGCTCAACGTCGTTTGAAACGAACCATGTCTCGAAGTTCGGGTATATCCCCCCTTCTTCGGCAATCCGGATGCGGCTCCCCTCGCTCAGCATCGAATACATCTCAGCAAGCGGCATCGCCATCCCCCAGTACCCTC
The DNA here is from genome assembly GCF_034497445.1 of Halorubrum sp. AD140. Classification (NCBI taxonomy): domain Archaea; kingdom Methanobacteriati; phylum Methanobacteriota; class Halobacteria; order Halobacteriales; family Haloferacaceae; genus Halorubrum; species Halorubrum sp. AD140. The sequence continues at coordinate 10,440 of NZ_JAXRUU010000081.1, read as the reverse complement.
GGTCTTTGAGTTCTGTAACTAACTGCGCAGTCTCCGCTTCGGATAATGGCTCCAGAATGACGTCGATATCTTCTGTCGATCGAGAACGTCCCGTGAGGATTGCGACGTACCCACTAACGATGACGTAGTCCACCTCGCAGGCGTCGAGGATTTGTGTGAACTCAAGCACATTTTTGTCGAGCTCTGAAAGCTCCCGTGAAACCGTGAGTCTGCCGTCACTGAGTTCCATCAGTCTCCTCCATGGAACGCCGATAAACTAAACGGTGCGTCATTTGTGTCGGGCCGCCCGTTTCGATGCTCATACGTTGGCTCCTTCTTCGGTATCATGACGTACATCCTCACCGATCTCGAAGTGCTCTGGACGATGGGGCGAAGCGCTTGGAGGACCAGCTCCGCAGCCGGCGGAGAGATATCGAGATTGTCGACCATTAGTCGGTGGGTTACCTCACCGCGTTCGCGGGCGACCGCATGGGTGAGCGCGGTCGCGAGGCCGGCAACGCCGTGACGGTCGACGTAGATGTCGATATCGGCGTTGGTTTTGCGGCGGCCGACCGCGTCGATAAGCGCTGGCGTAGTCGTGTACTCGCGGTCGTCGGCGATCGCCGTTACGATCAGGTGGCTCTGTTGAAATCCTATTCTTCAGATGTATTTTCGCCTGAAACAGCCGGTCGATGAGAGCTGCTCATGGGTCATTTGGGGGCGTTCATTCTTTGAAGGGGGCCGATGTCCAATCAGTTCCGGGGGCGCCGTGCCCTATCTGTACTTCTGACCGTGTCACATCTTCTACGTCGATGTCGGTTTGCGATTCTAATACCAAAGCAACCGATTTCTGTTCTAATTCTTTCTCGATAATGACTATCGATTCGCTGGCCTGTGTGTACTCTTGATTAGCTACTTCCCACCGCAAATGAACTCGGGCCTTTGTCTCGCCTGATTTTGAAAGAACAACTCTGACGATCAGGCGGTCAGAGTCAACTTGGTAGGCCCCTGCCTCTTCAATTGACACCGGTACGTTTTCGTCTTGCCTAAACGCGGTACAGCCTGCAAGACCAGCGAGACAACTCACACTACACGCAAGGAAGTCTCGTCGTGTTGCTTGTGAGTCCATATTTAGGCTTCCTTCAGGAGACTCTTTATCTACTCGTCAATTTGAAACAGCACGGTTTTAATATTCTTTCCAGACTCGTCAGGCCGAACTACGTTAGTTGTATCTCACCAGTACTGACCGAAACTGGGTCAGGATATATCAACTACTAAGGATTTCAATAAAGCCGATCAGGTCGATCTCGCGGGCGGCATACCGCCGAGGCTGCTCGTCCTGCGTAACGTCGACGACCAGTCCACAGCCGTTACAGGCGACGTGGTCGCGCTCATCGGGATCTGGCCGCGTCTTGGTAGCGCAGCCGACACAGATCGGGTGGGTGACCCGCTCATCTTCGCCCTGGGTATACGCCTCGCCAACCTCAGTGCCGGGTGGCGCGTCACAGAAGGCGCAGCTGGTGAGCGTCTGCTACATCACTCGCCCTCCTCGTCGGCGTTGCGGCCGTCCGTCCAGCCACGATCGAAGACGGCTAGCTGCGTCGTCGAGTCGAAGCTAGTGCTACTCGGCTCGTCAGTCTATCTCGTTACGAAGAATCAAGGAGAAAGCCTCGCGCTTCAGCGCGGGGAGGGTGTCAATCGCGGTTCTCACCTGCATCCTCAACATGGACGGTTGGAGAAGCTACGGAGATTCAAAGAGAACGCCCCGTCCTGGAGGTCGGGGAGGATGTCACTCCACGAAGTGTGTCACCACGTCCTGTAACGCTCCTTCAAACTGCCACTCAGCCGCTTCGAACGCGTCGTCAGTTTGAGCGTCCCACCGTGGGAACCCACAGCGTTCGCTGACGGCAACCTGCCAGGTGGGTGGCTCGATCTGCCCCAGCTCGTACGGTGGGATCGCGACGACGTACAGATACTCCTCATCGCCGTGAATGCCCGCTCGCGGATCCTCGATTCCGTGGCCAAGCAGAAACAGTGGCTGAGAAAGATGTTGCATCCGACTGGGTTGACAGACGTCGGTCGGCGAGTGCGCGTCGACGCGCCGCCCTGCTTCCCGGTCGGGATCGAGATACAGCGTCAACGACGCCAGCTTCTCGAGAAAGACGTACTGGGCGGCCGCATACGAGGGCCCCCGGACGCTGGTTGTCGCCTCCAACAGCTGTTTGAGCTCTTGTAAGCGCGTGAGTACGCCACGCGGATACCCATCTGAGTGCGTGTACACCTGTGCGACTGGATCGGTCGGATCGGCCGTCTGGCCCGTTTCGAGGGTCCGGACGAACCGGAGTTGACATCGGGTCGACATCGAATCACGCCGGCAGGTGGCTCGCCGGCGCCCATCGCGGCGAGCCAAAAATCCTATTATCGATCCGTCTCAACCGATCGGTGTCAGCACACGATGCCCGCAGGGGCGACGGATCGCCATCTCCGGACCGTGGACGATGCCGATGGTGACTGTCGTCTCACCCCGTGGACACATCTTGTCCGACCTCATTCTCAACGGTGGCGCTCGACCCGGCCACAGCGCTCACACGCGATGAGCGACCCGTCCGAGGTGTCATAGTACCTGCGAGCAGCAGGAGGATGTGTACACTGCCCCCACGCCGGGTGGGTGAGTTGTGTGTCGATTCGAGCGTCCAACGTCGCACGTGGGTTGATCATGGCGGCCGCCCTTCGGGCGCCACAGATACCCCACACTAGCCGAGCGTTACACCCCGGGCACGAAACACATGCGTGAATCCTCGTTCCTGAATCGCCCCCACTAGATCGGTGTACGCCTGCCGTACGCTCGGGTCCTCGACGAGTTCGCGAAACCGACTCTCGAAGCGCCGCCCGTGAGCTGTCCGCCGCTTATCCGAGCGGTCGTGGGCCGCCTCGTGACACAGCACCAAAAAGAGGTCGTGCGTCCACACCGCACGCTTCGGGCTCGTCACTGCCGAATCCGTGATCACGATCCGCGTGTACCCATCCGTCCAGGCGTCAGCGGTCGCCTCCCCCCACGAGATGATGCGATCGATCCCCATCGCATCGGCAAGCGCCCGCGCAAACAGGAGATAGCGACCCTGTCGGGTCGTCAGATCACTATCGGCGAGTCGAGTGTACCCCTCCCAAACGCCGAGTGCGTCTGCGCGTTCGTGGACCACGAAGGTGTCCGGCAGCGTGATCGCGGTGTCGTCATCGTGCGCCGCGCGTGCCAGTTTTTCGGTGGCCTGATCGCTCGTATCGAGGATGATGGATCCGCGCTCGACGAGTGCGTCCGCGCCGTGTCCCACGCCCTCCTGAAAGGCGATCTGCGGGGCCGCCTGTATTTGCGCGAGACTCACCGGCGTCTCGGTGACGAGCTGGAACACCTGCCGCCCGCGCCACCGCTCACGAAGGCCGTCATCAGCCGCGAGTAACTCGGCCATCACCGAGCGCGTCTGGGCGGCAAGGGCGTCGTCGCTGAGCTGGTCGTACAACGCGATCCGCGCGTCTTCGAGTGTCTCTTGGATGCGTCCCCACCGGTCACACCCCGATTGGATGTCTGTCCGCCCGAAGTTCAGCGTAAGATTGCCGTTCGAGACTACGACGCCCCCGACGCCTGCGTCGTGATCGGTGGTGACGTACAACCCGTTGCTGTAGATGGCGAGCCCCTGATCGGGCGCGTGGGTGAGCGCCAAGTAGGCATCGGTGGTCTCACGAGTGACCGCGACGCGCGCGTCCTCAACGGCGTCGAACGGGTGCCCGCGATCAACAGCCGTCCCGTTCACCACGATCTCGACGCCCGTCAGGAAAGTAAGGTAGCCGAACCGCTCGCGGAGTCGATCGTAGATGCGGGGCCACCGGTAACTGTTCGGGTCGGGAACCTCGTCCGCGTAATAATCAATGGTCACGCAGACGCCGTCAAATGCGTGCTCGGTGTCGACGACGACCCCGTCTCGGCCGGCCGCCAGGGTGAATGGGGCTGTGTCTCTGGCGTCTCGATAGTCGAAACACAACGCATGGTGGCCACTCCAGATTCGGACGGCGCCTTTTGCGATGATCGCGGCCGTGCCGATCCCCCACTCGCCGAGTGTCGCGTCGTCATCACGCGTTTTGGTGCCTGCCCCGAGCACGGAGAGATCGCGACGACCTGCCTTGTCAGCGAGATCGACGCCGGCGCCGTCATCACAGACGACCGTCTGCTCTGGCGTGACGCTCACCAACACGCGCTCGGAGCCAGGACTGTCGACGCCGTTCTGGACGGCTTCACGAATGGCGTCGGTGAGATCCGCCATCTGGTCTTCGATCAGATACTGGGCGATCTGATCGGTTGTGGTCATCTCGACGGAAGCGGTACGACTCGGCTCGGTTCCCCTCGATTTCGGGGGTGGCGACTGGTTGGACATGGTGTCCACCCCTCGGGGCACCAGACAAACCGAGCGCGGCGTGTCTGTGTGAACTGCGGTGTTGTTTGTCGCCCGTGCGATCGGAGTGACACGATCACGGTTCGTCGGGGAAACCACACCCTCACGAACGTCCCAAAGAAGTGCGCACTACCCCGCAAGTTGCCTCCGTGAGTCGGTAGCCGAACCCCCAACGAAGGAATCCTCGCACTTTAGCGCGGGGAGGATGTCACCGCTCGTCCCGCGATTCTGCCACGTCGCTGGCGTTGTCCTGTACCTCAAGAATATCTTGAGCAACATCGGCGACGTGTTGCTGATCGGCGGCCGAGGTTGCCACGTGTTGGGCAGCACCCAGCTGCCCATTCACCACTGCGTTCTGCTGTGGGCCCCACACCTCGGGCGGCTCCGATTGAATGTACGACACCCAGCGTTTGATCGCCGCGATGCGTTGCTCACGATTGCGGTCGTGTTTCGCATCGAGTTGGTCAGGCGTCTCTGAGTCGGTCATATTCGGCGTCGACATCGAGTCGGCTTACCCACGTTTCGAGCTGGGATACACTAAGCGTTTCCTCGAAGAGGGTGTACAGATGGACTGCGTCTTCGATATCCTTCTGGGCGCCAAGCGACAATTTGTACGCGATTTGGAGCTCAAGCGGCCCGATCGGGATCGATTCTCCACCGATCTGTGCGGTAATCGCGTGAGAGAGTGATGCGCGGTCGAACTCATCGCCGACGGTCTTCACTTTAAGATGCGGAGTCACCTGATCCGTTGGGGCAACCCAGATCGGATCGCCGTTTTCAAGCATCTCGTACATCGATGCGAGTGGCATTGCTGGCCCCCAGAAGTTCTCTGTTTCGAGGCGTGTTGCGAGCGTCTCTGCTATCGCCTCATCAATCGGCTCGATCAGTACATCGACATCTTCCGTCGAGCGTGCCCGCCCAGCGAGGATCGAGACGTATCCAGCGATGAACACGTGTTCGATCCCGACGTGATCCAGGATATCCGAGAACGCGATCGCCAGCTCATCAAGCTGGTTCAGAGCACGATCCACGTAGAGTGTCTCATCTCGAAGCTCGATACCACTCATACGTGTCGGTTGTCAGGATGGTTGATAAATGGTCTGGCGAGCAAGCAGTAGAGATCCTGATCGCTGGTGGCCATTCTTCCTTGTGCACCCCGATTCGGCGTGGAGACCGTCGTGGATGGTACTGCCATGGTGTCCACCCCTCGGGGCACCACAGAACCCCAGCAGCGGGGCCCTCACCGCGTCTCGATCGCGTCGATCAGCGTGGTACTCACGTCCCGAATGCGTTCACACCGAGTGAGGAGCTGCTCACTCGTATCATCGCTCCACGCCGCGAGATACCGCGCTGATCCGTCCATCTCGAGCTCGAAGTGGCGCCCAACAACGTATGCGACCGCCTCAGCTTCCCGTTCACGTGCCTCCTGCCCAGCCGCGTCGCGTGAACCATGGAGCAGTGCGTGGGCGTACTCATGAAGCAGCGTCCCCGCGACGGCCGCAGTGTCGTCGTCGCGCACCTGCACGTGAGGATCACCATCGACATGCCGACACACGCCGTCCGCGTCGCCGTAGGGCCATGCCCCACTCTCGAGTATCTCGACTGTGATCCCGAGATCGGCGGCCGCCTCGAGCAGCGCCGTCACCAGCCCATCCGCGTCGCCCTGGGCCGATGTCGCCAGTTCGGGAAGCGGCTCGCCGTCCGTTTGGGAGACGTCGAACACTGAGACGGGTTTGAACCCGACAACGCCCGTCTCCCACTCGTCGGGTGGCGTCTCGTCGTACCTACAGTCGCTGGCCTCGTGGTACGTGGGTCCGTCCCCGCACTCAGGACACTGATTCGTGATGATCGGCGCCCAAATCCAGATCGCGGATTCACCCGCCTTTACGTGTCGATCGAACTCGTCTTGCCACGTCCGGTACCCCGCGACCTTCGTCGCATCGGGACACTGGAGGGTGATGAGCAGCGTGTTGCGGTGTGAGTAGTCATGGAAGTTGCTCTGCACGTCGAGCCACTGCTGGAATTGCTCGCTTGCACGCGCCGCATCGACCGCGTCGACAAGCTCCGCGAGCCACTGGTCGATCGCCTGATGCATCTGGTCGGCGCGGGCGTCGGTGTCGTCGAAGGCGACGTGCCCGCTCGGAGACTTGGATTCAGCCATGCTCCCACCCATCGGGAGCATGAAAATCCAGCAGCGCGACTCACCGAGCATCCACTACGAGGAACGGCGAGACGGGCTGAACGCGCTCACAGCCAGTGCGTCCCGCGTCTTTTCGTTCAGGACCCCAGCGCAGTAACTTTCTTAATGCTGTATGTAAACAAGAGACACACTATGGGGCGCAGTGCTGATTCCCTCCCTGCCCGATCCCCGGAGCATACACACCTCCAGCTGCGACCGACTGACACCCCGCTGGCAACAGCTGCCGTCGAACAGGGGTTTTGCCGGCTCCACAGTATCGATCAGGAGCCGGACGGCTTCGTTGACCGGCTTTTCGGGACGAACGCACCACCCCTCGAGTTTCGACTCCAGCGTCCAGCCGGGCCGGATACCGATCTCAGTCTCTATGCAGGGATCGCTGACGGCCCAACAGAGACACTCAACGCCGGCCTGCGCGCGGCCTGTCCGAACGAGTACGAGCTCACGCCAGCGACACCAGATCCCATTCCATCGCCAGCTGAGATCGATACTGCCGACGATATCGAGCTAGCAGCCGTCGAATGGGTTGGCGACGCCGAACGGCGTGCCGACTGGCAGACTCGGCTGACGCCATTCAGCGACTTTCAAGAACGCGATGAGAGGCGGCTCCCGCTGGCCGTCATCGCCGAAACACTGGCAGACACCACGGCCGCCGTCACCTACCAGGTGGTGTGTCGTCGGTATCGCGACTGGCGCGGCGAGGCCCAGCATCGCCAGTGGCAGCTCGAAGAAGGGCGCGACACCATGGGGAGTCGATTCATCGATGATTTGTTTGGCGACCTCGTTGCCGACTATGCGGCTGAGACCGCCGAGACGGCCGCCCGCGAGCACACGGACCCCGCAACTGTCGGCCGCCACGAAGCGATCGCCGCCGCTGACCCCCGACACGCGTTTCTCGCGAGTGCCCGCTGTGTCATTGTGGGTGCGGAGGCCACAGCTCTCGCCCGCCAGCTCGCGACCGCGTTCAGCGGCGTGAGCGGCGAGTACTACAGGATCGACGGAACGGTCACCACCGGCACCGACGCCGAAGCAGTCGTTGAAGCGATGCGCGAACGGACGATCGCCGAGCCCACCTACGAGACCCCGATCACGAAACTTCCGGGCACAGCGAATCGCAGCCAGGGGCTCGTTGTGGATGCGGCCACGCTGCCGGCGCTGTGTCTGGTGGATGGCACCTCGCTCACGACGAGTGGAGAGCGCGCAGTCGACCCGGCCGCCTCTGATCGGACGGCGCTGCCGCCGCCACCGCCGAGTCAACTCACGCGGTATCAAAACCCTGGCCTCGTCGTCGGCCACACACTCGACCAGGACGGCACGCCCACCGATGAGCTGATTGCGGTGCCACCGGCGCTCCAATCGCTCCACGTGGCGTGGTTTGGGAAAACGGGATCGGGAAAATCCACGAGTCTGCTTACGGCGATTCTCGAGAACCACGCCGCCACGGACGGCGCCGAGATTCTCATCACTCCCAAGGGAGATGACATGGCTGAAGCGTACCTCCGCGCCCACTACGCCCGGTATGAGACGCTCGAAAACGTCTATTACTTTGACTGTACAGAGACACTGCCCGCAATCTCATTTTTCGATATTCGAGACCAGCTGGCCGCCGGGATCGACCGGGCGACCGCGGTCGAAGACCTCACCGATCACTACATCGAAATTCTCGAAGGCGTGATGGGTCGCGATCGCTTCCGGCAGGCGATCCGATCACCAGATATCATCCGCCAGCTGGTGAAGGCACTGTTTGATCCCGTCCACGGGAGTGATGCGTTCCCGCATCGCGACCTCCAACGGGCCGCGGCGCGGTTTCACGAGACGGGTGAGCCGCCGCCGGTCATCGACGATGAGCTGCAATCGATGCTCTTCAACGTCGCCGCCAACAGCCAACAGACCTTTGATGAGCTGCTTCAAGGCGTCCATAACCGCATCGAGAAGATTCCGCTTGATGAGCGGTTCGGCCAGCTCTTTAATCACGTCCCCGACGAGGGCGATCCCCACTTCGATCTGCGTGCGGTGATCGACGAAGACGCCGTCGTGATCGTCGATACCGGAGGGCTGCGCGCGGCCAGCCAGCAGGCGCTCACGCGGACGCTTCTGTCGAAGCTGTGGACGGCGCTCCATCGCCGCGCACAAACCACTGCCGCCGCTGATCGCCCGCTCGTCAACCTCTATCTCGAGGAGGCGGCCCAGCTGGTCTCGTCAGGTATCGTCGACGATCTGCTCGCACAATCCCGCTCGTTCGGCTGTAGCGTCACACTCGCCACCCAATTTCCGGATCAGTTGCGGGTGCGCGATGAGAGCGCCTACATCGAGTTGATCAACAACGTCGCCACGATCGTGACCGGGAGCGTCCCCGTTGATGACGCACTCACCACCCGGCTCGCGACAGCGGATCTGGAGCCAGCCGCCGTGGGGAACCGCTTGCGATCGCTCCAGCGCGGGCAGTGGCTCGTACGGCTGCCAGCCCCGTTCGCGACCCAGCCGCCACGGCCATTTCTCGTCGCGAGCGCCCCGCTGCCAGCAGGCCATCCAGAGTGTGAGCGCTTCCGGCCGGCGCGGGAAACCACGTTTGCTGCCCGGCGAGCGATCTGCGGTGACCGGACGCGAGAACGGTACGGCCTTGATCTGACGGCGACGCAGGCGACGACGGGCCCCGCCCAACCCAAGACAACCGACGAGCCCGCTGGCGAGCCCGACACGACTGCGCGGATTGATTCGGCGCTGCCGTACACCGACCGGCTTCCCGATCCGGTGGTGTACGATGAGGAGCGGCACGCGCTCGTCTGTGTGGGGTGTGAAACCCCATATGATCCCTCGCCAGATGGCCTCCGGGCGGCAATCGGCTGTTGTCACGACCCCGAGACCGTCGATCGGGCTGACTGCCCGATCTGTGAGCTGCCGGTGAAGCTCACGTACACCGAACGCCAAGAGAGCCCGCTGAGTGACGCCGCGCTCCGATTTCTCCAGGCCGTCTACTCTGCTCACCAACAACAGTACGACCCAGCCATCGAATACGACATCACCCGTGACAGCATGCGCCGACTCGCCGAGTACGTCGGGATCGACGCCGTCGAGATCGACGAACTCCGCACCGCTGGGCTGATCACCCGCGACTGTCGGTATCCGCACACGCTGTATACGGTGACGCCGGCGGGCCGGGATGCGATCGGTGTCCGCCACCGCGAGGGGGTGGCACATGGTGCCGGCGCGGGCGACCTCAGCGAATCCAGCCTCCACGTCGCGATGGTCGAGGTGGGCAGTCAGTTGCTCGCCCAGGAGTTTGTTGCGGATCCGACCTCGCCAGCGACCACGGTTGAGCGGTACTATGAGGTGCGCGAGGGCCGACTCGATGCGGCCGCCGTCGATGACACCGGAGACGTTGTCGCCGCGCTCGAAGCCGAACGTATCAACAACGACGCCCGACAGGCGATCCCTGACGATTACGACAAACTCGCGGCCGAGGAGCCGACCGCTGCCATCTGGATCGTGAAAAATCGAGAGGCTGCCCACGAGGTGATCGAGGCGCTCAACACCCCACCAGATGGCACTCCTCGCGTCGAGAAGACGTACGGAGAGCGCACGCGGCCGGCGGTGTTCACAATCGACCAGCCGGGGCTCACCGACGTGTACACGTTCCAGTCAGTTCGAGATACGCACCTTGACACCGATGAACACAGCTAATCGCCCGCTCTCAGTGTCATCGATTTACGGTGGGACGCTCAAAACGGCCACCAGCCACCGATCTCATCAGTGTTGATCTCGGCTTCGAGTTCCTGTCGTCGCTTCCGCTCTGTGGCCAGATCCGCCCGTAGCTGCTCGTTT
>NZ_JAXRUU010000080.1:0-11538 GCF_034497445.1 Halorubrum sp. AD140 | reverse complement strand
GTGGCCGCCGAAGGCGGCCCGAGGGGCGCGCGCGAGGGGGGCGACGGCCCGACGCGGCCCCGCCCGCGTCGGGCCGTTCGCCGAGGCTGGGGAGGCGCGAGGCGCGGTGCTGTGCGGTCGGGTGAGCCACTCAACGGAACGACCGGCGGCTGAGGGAGTCAAGGAGACAAGCCGCGAGGATGGGGCTGTGAAGGTGCGCGCGAAGGAGGCGGCGGCCGCGGACCCCCGTCGTACAGAGCCGACGGCGCCGCGAGCGTTCCTATCCCCTCGGAAACGAACGCTCCCGGCAACAGCCGAGGGTTCAAATCCGACGCCGCCGAACCCCGGGACATGTACGCGGTCGTCGGCTGCAACGAGTGTGCGGCCATGTGGCTCCTCACGGACCCCCGGACCAGCGACAGCGCGGCCTGCCCGCGCTGCGGGAAGACCCATCGGACGGCGAAGCTCAAGCGCTTCTTCGAGTCGGAGGACCGCGAGGCGGCCCGGGAGGCCAGGGCCGCGCTGCTCGCGAAGAAACGGGGCGAGAGCGCGTCGTTCGCCGAGGTCGACCACGTCTCGGCGCTCGAACGCGCCGTCGAAGACGCCGGGATCGACGACCGGGAGTACCTCGAGGCCGGCGGAGTCGACGCCGACGCGGTCGAGGCGGCCGGCGCCCGCGCCGAGGGCGGCGGGTCGACGTCGCGGACCCGGACCGAACGCGTCCGCGACGCGGTCGAGGCGGCCGAGGAGCCGACCGAGGAGAACGTCGTCGCCCGAGCGGGCGAGCGCGGCGTCCCCGCGGACGCGGCCCGCGAGATCCTCGAGAAGCTGACGCGGCGCGGCGAGATCTCCGAGTCCCGGGGACGGTACCGGGTGCTCTGAGCCGGCCTCGAGCCGGCCGGAGGGGTTCGGGCCCCTCCCCGGCCGGGTCCGGTCCCGACAAAGCACTTATATCGTCGGTTTGACGTGCCTCGCATGGACACGCGAACTGCCCTCCTGACGGCCGCGGCCGCGCTGCTCGTCGCCGGCGCGGTCGGGGTCGTCGCCGCCCCCGACGCCCTCGACGATCCCCGCGATCAGAACGAGCCCCCCGGCGACGTCCGGATCGCCGACATCGTCGTGTCGCCGGGTGAGATACGCGGCGAGACCGCGGCCCTCCGGCTCGGGGTCGACCTCCAGCATCGGGGGTCGACCGCGGAGAACGTCACCGTGCGCCACCGCGCGATCGGCGCCGATTCGGGGCTGCTCGTCGACGAGATGACGGTCGACGTCGGCGATGTCGACGGCGGCGGCGAGCGGACGATCAACGGCTCCGTGGACGTGGAGCGCGCGGGCGGCTACCGGATCGAGACCGCCGTGTTCGTCGACGGCGAGCGCGTCGAGACGCAGACGACGCGGGTCGGCGGCGTCGAGGCGCTCACGCCCGAGTACGCCGACTCGCGGGTCGGCTTCACCGACGGGAACGTCTGGCCGAGCGTGGCGGTGAGCGTCGTGGAGAGCGACAACGAGACGACGACGCTGTCGGTGTCGACCTCCGTGACGAACCGGGGCGACGACGCGTCGTCGGACGTCGACCTCAGGCTGCTGATCCGGCAGGCGGAGTCCGGGGTGATCGCCGACGAGGCGCGCGAGACCGTCGGCTCCGTGCGCCCCGGACGCACCGACACGGTGACCACGACGGTGGAGGTGCCCGCGAACTACAACTACTACGTCGACGCGGCGCTGTTCGACGACGACGTCCTCGTCGACGAGACCCAGGGCGTCGCCAACCTCGACCCCCGCGAGACGATCAGCGCGAACGAGACGACCGAGGACGTCGAGTTCGAGGCGGAGGACTTCGCGGGAGGCGGTGCAGACGGCGACGACGCCGGCGGGGACGCGGACGGCGGCGCGGGCGGAGACGCAGACGCCGACGGCTCCGGCGACGGCGCGCCCGGCTTCGGCCCCGTGGTCGCGCTCGTCGCGCTCGTCGCCGCGGGACTGTACGCGCGGAGGCGACCGTGACGGACGAGCGTCCCGCGGCGGAGCGCGACGACCAGACCGAGCCCAGCGACCCGACTGACCCGACCGACGCCACGACCGACGGACCCACGACGGACGAGACCACCACACCCATGAGCGACACCGCCGACGGCACGACCGAACCGAGACGAACCGACGATTCGACCGACGACGCAAGCGGCCCGGACGACGCCGGGATCGGTCGGCTCTCGACCGACCGACTCCGTGGCATCCTCGATCGGGTGGGGCTGGCCGCGCTGGTCCTGCTCGCGCTGGTCGCCGGCTGGAGCTTTTACAGTCAGAGCGGCACCGCGATCCGGACGTGGCTCGACCCGGCGTACCAGCCGATCGCGCTCGCGGTGTTCAACCTCGCGGTGCTCCTCGTCGCCCTCGCCGGCGTGGGCCACCAGCTCGCGCGCATTCGGTCACACGAGTGAGCGAGGCGCCTCAGGCGCTCCCGCCGCGACCTACTCCTCCGGGAGGTCGTCCGTGCTGGCGGGGATCCGCTCGACCTGTCCCGCGAGCGTCGCCGCGTCGCCGGCGACCGCGGAGGGCTCGACGCCGGCCTCGTTCGCGACCAGCCTGACGTGTGCGGCGAGCAGCGCGAGCGCGCGGAGTCCCTCTCCCTCGGCGTCGTCGGAGCGCTGGGCGAACGTCGTGTCGATCTCGCCGTCCCGGACGACGCCGACGTGGACCGCCTCGATTCCGTCGCCGTCGAGGAGGTCGCGGGCGGCGTCAATTTCCGCGGCGAGCGCGTCGTCGTCGCTCATGAACGCGTCTACGCGAAGCCGAGGCAAAAGCGCGGCGTTCGCTCGAACCGCGGAGCGCCCCGAAGCTGAAAAAGCGCGAAATGAGGCGGAGAGTCGTGGACCCCGACGCGCCTTAGTCCGGGCGCGGACGGGCGATGAACAGCGACTCTTCGAGCGTGAACGGATCGTACGTCGACTGGTGGCAGACGCAGTAGGTTCCGTTGCCGGCGTCGTAGCGGGTGGACTCCTCTAACACCTTGTAGTCGGGAATACAGCAGAAGTGCGTACAGACGTTGAGGTACGCGATGAACCCCTGGTCGGTGGACGCCTCGAGCCACTCGCCGTTCGAGTTCTCGACCGCTTCCTCGATCCGCGTCGAGCGAATGACGATCGCGTTCAGGTCGGAGTCGGCGTCCTGCGAGCGCCACGTGACGGAGGCCGGCTTCCCGACGCCGTCGTCGCCGATCCCGTTACCCCACTCGTCGTAGTCGTCGAAGTCGTCGATGTGGATCCGGTCGCCGCCCTCGTACGTGTCGTCCTGCCAGTCGTACTTGCCGGGCGCGGCGCGAAACAGGTTGTCCGACTCGAAGTCCGGGGCGACGTTCTCCTGCGCTTCGACGCCGCAGTACTGGAACCACGCGCCGGCGTAGGTTCGCCCCCCGAGCTCCTCCTGGGCCACCTCGACCTCTTGACCCTCCTGGGTGATGGTCGTCGTCTCGGGCCAGATTCCTTCGATGTACCCCTCGTCGGTCACTCGGACGGGGATCTGCGGAAGCCCGCGCGGCGCCGGGCCGCCGGTCTGGGCGATCGACATCGCGATGGTCGAACCGCCGCCAACGCCGCCGGCGGTCGTCAGGGTGTTCACGGTCGCCGAACCCGTCGCCCCGACCCCCGCAAGGGCCGCGCCCCCGACGACGCCCTTGACGAAGCGCCGCCGGCCGGACTCGGCCGGATACTTGTCGGACTGACTCATACGCGTCGTTCGGGTTGGACCGGTAAAAAGGGTGACGAACCGGCCACCTGAGCGCGGTTCGATCCGACGTGGGCCGAACACGATCGATCGAGATATTCACTCGAAACCGAGGCAAACATTCGTTCAGACATCGGCTTTAACCCGCGCCGACGGGTGTACCTGTGGCATGGAGTTGCACAATCGAGACGTGCGGACGGACGTCAGGGAACTCGGCGCGCTCGTGGGCGACGTCCTCGCTGCGCAGGCCTCCACGGACGCGTACGAGACGGTGGAAGAGCTCCGAAACGCGGCGATCGGGTACCGCCGCGGGGACGCGGAGAGCCGCGACCGACTCCACGCGTCGGTCGACGGGCTCTCGACGACCCGCGAGGGAATCGTGGCCCGCGCGTTCACGACCTACTTCGAGCTGATCAACCTCGCCGAGGAGCGCGAGCGCGTTCGCGCCATCAGGAACGCCGACGACGAGGGTGCCCTCCACGACTCCTTCGAGGCCACGATCGCCGAGTTCGCCGAGCGCGAGGTCGAGCCCGACGAACTGCGCGAGCTGTTGGAGGACGTGCTCATCGAACCGACGTTCACCGCCCACCCGACCGAGGCGCGCCGCGCGACGGTGAAAGCGAAGCTCCGGTCGATCGCCAACCACCTGGAGGAGCTCGACGAGCGCAACCTCACCGAGCGCGAGCGCAACGCGATCTGGCGCGACGTCACCGCCGAGGTGACGAGCCTCTGGGGCACCCGACAGGTGCGCCAGCGCCGCCCCGAGCCGGAAGACGAGGCGCGCAACGTCGGCTGGTACCTGGAGAACACGCTCTTCGACGTCGTCGGCGACGCCTACGAGGAGTTCGAGGAGACCATCTCGAGCGAGTACGACGGCGTCGACTGTCCCAAGCTCTTCGAGTTCCGCTCGTGGGCCGGCTCGGACCGCGACGGCAACCCCTTCGTCACGCCCGAGGTGACCGACGAGACGCTCGAGCAGCAGCGCGCGGTCGCCATCGAGAAGTACCGCGACCGATGTAAGCGGCTCTCCGCCGTGTTGAGCCAGGACGGCGAGCGCTACGCGATCGACGACGCGCTCGCGGAGTCGCTCGCCGCCGACGCCGAGCGGTTCCCGACAGTGGTCGAGGAGGCCCGGGAGCGCTACCCCGACGAACCGTACCGCCAGAAGCTCCGACTGATGCGCGAGCGGCTCGACCGCGTCGACGACGTTCGCCCCGGCGAGTACCCCGACGGCGACGCGTTCCTCGCCGACCTCGACGTGATCGCCGAGTCGCTCGCGGCCGACGGGCAGGACGCCGTCCGCGAGTCGTTCGTCGAGCCGCTCCGCCGACAGGTGGACACGTTCGGGCTCACGCTGGCCTCGCTCGACCTCCGCGACCACCGCGAGAACCACACGGAGGCCGTCGCCGAGGCGGTCGCGACCGAGGGCGTCGACTACCGCGAGATGGACGAGGAGTCCCGAGAGGAGTTCCTCACCGCGGCCATCCTCCAGGACGACCCCGTCATCGACGCTGACGAGCCCGGCGACGTCTCCGAGACGACCGAGCGCGTGCTCGAGCGGTTCAGCGAGCTCGCCGAGTGGCAGGAGGAGTACGGCCAGCAGGCCATCGACACCTACTGCATCTCGATGACCGAGGAGCCGAGCCACGTGCTCGAGGTGCTCTTCCTCGCCGACCAGGTCGGCGCCGTCTCCCTGCCGGACCACTGCGGGCTCGACGTCGTCCCCCTCCTCGAGACCGAGTCCGCGCTCAACGGCGCCGAGCGCATCCTCGGAACGCTGTTCGACAACGAGGCGTACGCGACCGCGCTGGCGGTTCGCGGCGACGTCCAGGAGGTCATGCTCGGCTACTCCGACTCGAACAAGGAGAACGGGTTCCTGGCCGCGAACTGGGACCTCTACGAGAACCAGCGCCGGATCGCGCGATTCTGCCGCGAGGAGGACGTCACGCTCCGGCTGTTCCACGGCCGCGGCGGCTCCATCTCGCGCGGCGGGGGGCCGATGAACGAGGCGCTCCTCGCGCTCCCGAACGAGACCGTCACCGGGCAGGTGAAGTTCACCGAGCAGGGCGAAGCCATCGCCGAGAAGTACGCCAACCCGCGGATCGCCGAGCGCGAGCTCGAACAGATGCTCGACGCGCAGATCCGCGCGCGACACGAGGCCAACGAGGAGCCCACCGAGCGCGTCCCCGACGAGTGGGTCGACGCGATGGAGACGATGGCCCCCGCGGCCCGGGAGACGTATCGCGACCTCTTGAACACCGACGGCTTCGTCTCCTACTTCGGGCAGGCGACGCCCATCTCCGTCGTCGAGGACCTCAACCTCGGCTCGCGGCCGGCCTCCCGCTCCGGCGAGCGCACCGTCGAGGACCTGCGGGCGATCCCGTGGGTGTTCTCGTGGACCCAGACGCGGCTCATCCTCCCCGGCTGGTACTCGCTCGCCTCCGGCATCGATGCCTACCTCGACGAGGTCGGCGAGGAAGACGGACTCGAAACGCTCCGCGAGATGTACGAGGAGTGGCCGTTCTTCCGCACCACCCTCGACAACGCCGGCCTCGCGCTGGCCCGCACGGAGCCGGAGATCGCCGCCGAGTACGCCGACCTCGCCGACGACGAGCTCCGCGAGCGCTTCTTCCCCGAGCTGATCGGGGAGTACGAGCGCGGTCGCGAGCTCGTCCTCTCGATCAGCGGCCGCGACCGCCTGCTCCGACGCGAGTGGCTCGTCGAGAGTCTTGACCGGCGGAACCCCTACGTCGACCCGCTGAACCTGCTGCAGGCCAACCTCCTCGGACGCACCCACCGCACCGAGGAGGAGGAACGCACCCTCCGGCTCACCGTCAACGGCATCGCCGCCGGGATGAAGAACACGGGATAAGGCACCGAACGCCCGACCTACCGCTCGCAACCCTCTGTCACCTCATCGTCCACGCACCGTCTCGTCCCCGCCGAAACCGGCGGCTGTCGTTTTTGACAACCCAATCGCGACTCCGAGCGCTGCCTGAAAATTTTGTATAGCGGTATTCAATATATGGGTGGGGGTACGGACCGATCGATATCGAGAGCCAGCGCAGGTGGAGAGACGCGATACGGTCGGATATCGTGGTATCTGGCGGCGAGCGAGTCGAGAACCGCGTCGCTCGGCGAACAGTGAGCGTCGAAAATCGAATCGGCGGTCTACGCGTAGCGTTCGAGTTCCGGCCGGTCGAGCTCCTCGAAGACGTCCGTCGCGACCTCGGAGAGGAACGCCTCGCCCTCGTCGGAGACGCGGCGGCCCTCGCCGGCCGCGGTCGTGACGAGCCCCTCGTCTTCGAGGGCCTGCAGCGACGCGCGGATGAGCTTGCGGGAGCCGGCGGAGTGCCTGCCGGGACGGACCGAGTACCGGTTCGATCCGCGCTTCTTCGAGCCGTACTCGGTGGCGAGCCGCTCGATACCGATCGGCTCGTTCTGGGCGACCTTTCGGAGGAGGCTGGCTGAGCGCACGTACCAGAAGTCCTCCTGCTCTGGCGGGAGCTCCTTGCCGGAGCCGCTCTTGGCGAACTCGGCCCAGTCGGGCTCGTCGATCCGGTCTTCGAGTCGTGCGGCGACCTCCTCGATGAGGGCGTCGGCCGGCACGTCGTAGATGGTTACCATTGAGTACCGGTTCACCCTAGCGTCGTTTAAAACCATCGTATCGGGAGAGCCCCGTGTCAGCCGTTTTCACGGGGTTGCGGCCCTCTACCGGGAAGTCGGCGACACGAATACGAGTCCCGACGACCAGGAGAGCGCGCGGGGCCTACTCGACGTACTCGTACTTCCGCTCGTTCATGCGACCCCACCCGGTGAAGACGAACTCACCGTTCGGCTGGGTGAACTCCTCGATCTCGCGTTCCACGTCCATGTCGTACTCGTGGACGTCGTGGACGTCCTCGTACTCCTCCCACGTGAGGTCGTAGCGGGCCGCGAGCTGGTCGTCGATGTCGAGTGCCTCGATTTCCGGCCGCCAGCCCTCTCGGACGGTCTCGGCGTGGATCTCCGCCTGCGCGCCGGAGCCGTACGAGGCGACGAGCAGCGTCTCGTCCACGAACGACCGGTCGCGAGTCAGCGCGTCGCGCAGCGCGCTGACGCGGGCGATGTGGACGGAGCTCGTGTACCAGTTGCCGACCTCCCGCGAGAGCCCGAGCGTCGGCTCGACGACGGTGTCGTACCACGTCTGGTACTGCTCGGTCGTCTTGAGATCGTCCATGTACCCGCGGATCGCCTCCTCGTACGCCTCCCGGTCGTCGAAGTCGCCCTCGCGGGGCTGTCGGCCGATCTCGTCGGCGAGGTCGTCCTCGTACGACGAATCGCGGATGACGTGTCGGTACGCCAGCAGCGCGGCTTTCCGGACCATCCCCGGGAACGGCGTGTGGAACGGGGCGTACGCGAAGTCGTCGAGTTCGATGTCGCCGGTGACGGACTCATAGTCCTCCAGCGCCTCCCGCATCCGGGAGAGGTACACCTGCACCGAGCGCTTGCCGTCGACGCTCGGGAACTGCTGGTTCGGCTTCAGGAAGTCCGTCTCGTCCTTCGAGCCGTAGCCCTGGTCCGTCGAGAGCGCGACGATCGAGGGGTCCTCGTCGATGAGCATCGCGACGGCCCCGGCGCCCTGGGTCGCCTCACCGGGGTCGCCGCGGGCGTACAGCGCGGTGTCCGTCGTGATCACGATCGCGGGACGGTCGCGGTTCCGGCCCGCCCGGATCCAGTTGTACGCGTCGTCGATCGCCTGCGTCCCCGCCAGGCAGGCGAACTTGCGCTCGCCCTTGTTGGCGTGGGTGAAGTCGCCCTCGTACACCTGCTCGAGACAGCCCGCGATGTACGTCGACACCGGCTTCGAGTGGTCGAACGCCGACTCGGTGGCGACGTCGATCCGGCCGATGTCGGCCGGTTTGAGCCCCTTGCGGTCCATCAGCCCCTTCGCGGCGTTCGCGCCCATCGTGACGATGTCCTCGTACACGTCCGGGAACGAGGAGTTGTTGAGCCCGAGCCCCTTCGTGTACTTGGCGGGGTCGTCGCCCTTCTCCGGCGCGAACGTCCGCGGCAAGTCGAGCTTGAGCTTCCCGGTCCAGATCTCGACGGCATCGATGCCGACTTCAGTCATACGCTGACGTTCAGACGGCCGCCATATGGCTTTGTCGATGGGTGGTTACGTCGATTGTGGAATTTTTATCCGAGATAGAGATCGGGATACCGGTCCATTCGGTTAAACAAGCCGTTGGAACTGAATTTCCAAATCAGTATTCTTATTTCTCCCCTGATAATTAACGGAAATATCTCCTTCTACGGATGGATCGAGATCGATAGTGAATAGACCACTTTCACTGATCGTTCCGCTGCCGATCTCACCGTTTGCATCACTTATCGTTACGTCGGTTCCACTACCTTGGAAGGATGACCCGTCTTCGACCTGAATTTCGAGAGTGTAGTCGCTGGCAGGGACATTGTCAGTTGTAGTCGTCACATCGAATGCCTGGCCACTCCCACCTTCTCCCTCCAATTCAGCCACATTGCCATCGTCAGCTTGCATATTTTCGAAGTTCGACAACGTACCAGCATTAGCGGTACCACTCGTCGGATACCGTACCGTGGTCCCATCGTCCCCATCACCTCCACCGACTGCCCCGTCGGCATTCTGCGTCGGCTCTTCAGGTGCTTCCTGCACGCCAACCGTGTCCACGGTGAGGTTGTCGTCGGTCGTATCGAGCGTCAAATTATGGACGCCGTCGTCGTTCGCGTCACCGGTCACGCCGCCGTAGACATCGCTGTCCGTCGGGAGATCTGTCTTCTCTTCCCAGTCCTCCTCGCTCAGTCGCGTCGGAACGGTGACCGTGAGGTTACCCTCGGGGAGTTGATCGGTAACGCCTTCGGCCGGATACAGTTCGAGCGTCACCCGACCGGTTCCGCTTCGGCTGAAGTCGTTCTGGAGGGCCGTGATCCGTACCTCCCCCTCGTCGTTGACGAGCTCCTGGTCTTCGATCACCGCGAGCCCACCGCCCTCGTCGCGAGCGTCGAGGTAGAGCACGGACGCGTCGTACCACGTCGACGACGGGTCGAGCTCGTTGTAGCCCGGCTGGTACTGGAGGAACCTCGTGGAGACGTTGACCGGGTCGCCGGAGTCGCCCTCGATCGTGATGTTGTAGGAGTCGCTCGTCTGTATCGTCCCGGCCGGCGCTGGCGGATTGATCGCGAAGAGGCGAGTCGAGTAGGTGGTACCGAGTCGGACCGTCTCGTACTGCGGTCTGTCCGAACTGCCGGCTTGCAGGACTCCCGCCCTGAGTTCGACGAGGTCGTTCCGAACCTCCTCGAAGTGCTGGAACTCCACCTGCGCGTTCTCCTGCGGAACGATCTGTACCTGATACAGCGAGAGCGCGAGGATCAGGAATCCGAACAGGATCACGGTGCCGATCACGACCGACTGACCGCGACGGTCGTGGGTAAATCGCATTAGGCGCTATCGAATCCGGACAGGCATAAAAGCATCCGCCCGCGGTCTCAGCCGTGAGAACCCCGCCGCGACGCTGGAAACGGTGAGAGCCGTCCGTTTCCGCTCGCTCTCGGCGTTCTCAGTCGTCTTCGCCGCCCGCCTCCCGCCGCGCCGTCAGCCACGCCGACGTGGCCGCCACGACGCTCGCGAACCCCCCGACCAGCACGGCCTGCGTCCAGTTCGCCTCGAGGAGGTATCCCGAGACCAGCGTGACGAGCGTGAAGGCGACCACGACGGCGACGAGCGTCGGTGCGATGGAGTCGGTCGTGGCGTCCGAGTCGGTCATACCCGGATCTGCCGCGGCCGGGCGATAAAACGGCCGATCGGCCGAGCCAGTTGAGTCGGTCGAGAGAGTACGGAGGCCGATCTGGGACACTAATAAATTGCATGGCGCGATATGAAATCCGTTCCAGGAGTTCCGACGCTGCCATAGCGGTTCACGACTCACCTCCGCCAAGAGCTGGTCCCTCCTCGAACATCGCGCCGATCCCGGCAGAAGAGTAGCGAAACTACCGAAACGCCCGAATTAACCCGAACACAACGGCAACGCGCACGGTTGCCACTCGCCGCAGCCTAACCCAGCCAGAGCAGTAAACGAGTGTCGCCACCTCCCTGCCCGCCTCGAGAACTGTGACAAGCTAAGTCGGGGTTCTCAGAGGGCGCATCCCGTTAATACGTCAGCTCGGCTCCGATCGCCAGCTCCAGAGTCCTATCGATACGAGGATGAGCCCGAGAAGGACGAAGACGAGCCACTGGATGATCCCTTCCCCGAACGGGAAGAGATCGACATATCCCGTCGCTTGAAGGAGGCCGACGACGAGCAAAAGGACCGAAAAGATCGAAATCGCCGCCGTCCGGATCAACCCTTTGGCTACTACTTCCCCCTCCTCTCGTTGCTCCGCTTCGGTCGTTGAAGGCGTCTTCTCGGGATCTTCCGTCGAATCTGACATAGGTAGAATCGCCTCATGTACGCGCTGGCCTCGAATAAGTATTCGGCCACACAGAGACACGGCGTTTCGGAACGGTCGTGTCTACCACAGGAGGAACGCCCGGAAGACGACGTATGCAGCACGACCGCCGAAGACAGTATCAGCGAAGCGTTCAACGGAGACCAACAGCCCGGCGTTCGCTTGGTCCGGTTTCTCTCTACAGACCCGACAAGCACACCGAACGAGTCTCATCGTCCTCGTCATTCGCAACTGGACTCCTTTCCGGCGCCCGCCCTCGCGTCCGACCGGTCCGTTTTTGCGCGCGGCGGGTGTCCCGGCGCACATGGCGAAACAGCCGCACCTGCTGGTCGAGGAGGGCGACGTCCACGAGATCGCGGTCATCCCGGGCGACCC